>CAVHML010000128.1:0-7105 GCA_963636905.1 bacterium | reverse complement strand
AGATGCCGCATAGGCAGCGCAGAGGCATACTTCCCCGTTCTTCACTCTCCACTCTCCACTCTTCACTCTCCATATAGCCTTATGTGCGGCATCTTCGAAGCCGATGTTTTGCGCCATCTCCTAAGCCCCACGTTCCGCTAACGCTTCACGTGGGGTTACTGAGATGCAGCCTCTTCGAGGCCAGGATGGTATAAGAACATGATTAAGTGAAGAGTGAAGATTTAAAGAAGTATTCTGTTGTCCCAAGTTGTCATGGTTGTCGCCTGTTTTTTACACCCCAACACATTCCTTCAAGGAGGCGATATAAGATAATAAAGACGCTCGGACAAGGCGGCTTCGGAATAACCTACTTGGCTCTTCAGAGCGGACTGGATTGTGAAGTGGCGGTGAAGAATTACAAACAACAAGGGCTGCAAACCATGACGGTTGCAGCCCTTGTTGTTTGGGTATTTGGCAGCGGTTACTTCTCCACTGTTTATTTCACAAATACCTTTCTGCCATTTACGATATTGAATCCACTGTGTACGCCCGTTTGTCTGACGCCTTGCAGGTTGTATATCATGCCGGCTTTCTCTTCGTTAATCCGAATGTTTTCTATTGCATCCACTTGATAATCCTTGCTTGTCTCATGCGTGGCATTTATATTGCCAGAGCCAGAGTTGTACCAATACCAGTAACAGAAAGTCTGCAAGGGAACATTCTCTATCCCAACGCCTGACTTGGAGAATGTCGTCAACCCTTGACTGAGGATAATCAGATTGCCGTCATATCTGCCAAACCAGTCAGATGCAGGACTGGAATTCTTGAATGTCGGATCGACAGGAACCCATCCGTAACTCTCATCGTAGAAATCCGGCCATACGTGATAGCCGCCATTCACCCACACCCCCATATTATGGCGGGCAGGAATACCTTTATACCTCATCAGATTGACAAACAGCGTAGTAAAATCGCCACATTCGCCACCTCCAGACTTCAGGATGTCAGATAAAGTACGCCAACTGCCACTGATATATCTATAATGTGATGCCACATACTCGTAGCATCGCCTGGCATAGTCCACAGCATCGCTTGATTCGCTCCACAGTTGGTCGCCAATATCTCTTATCGTTTGGTTCTCTGTGTCAATATATGTACCATCACTGCCAAGATATTCATCGGGGTCAACGCCTGTGACAACATTCTTTCCTGATTTGTTGTCGAAGTCAATCCTGACAGACTTGCTCTTATAGACAAAAGATTCCGTAATGTCTTTGCCAGTGCTTTCAAATTCACCGTCATAGAACAGCACCTTTTGGGCTTCGTTTATGCCAATAACATCGCCACAGTTAACTTGAAGAGAGCTTATCTCCTGATATTCGTTTGTCACGGGCACAGGAAGAAGTGCAACCAGCCTGACACCACCCATATTGCCTGTCTTGGTAAATGAGACTTTGTTGGTAAAGCCAATCTCACCCTGAGCATAGGAAGCCAAAGAAAGCAAGTACAAGACAAAGGCAAAAGAAAAATTCTTCATAACCGCATTGATTGGATTAGTATGGATTTATTGGTCAGAGACTGCGCTCCGCCCAGTCGCCACGGTCGAGGTTGCGGTAGCCGATGGCCTCGGCCAGATGGCGGGTGGCCACGGTTTCGCTACCCTCAATGTCGGCTATGGTGCGCGCCACCTTGAGGATTCGGCTGTAAGCGCGGGCACTCAGGCTCAGCCTGTCCATAGCCATACGCAGCAGATCCAGCCCTTCGGCCGACGGCTCGGCATACTGATGAATCATGCGTTCAGTCATCTGGGCGTTGCAGTGTATGCCCTTTATTCCCTCGTAACGCTGTTCCTGCCTGTGGCGCGCGGCTATCACGCGCTGGCGGATGGCTGCGCTCGGCTCGCCGGGGGCGGCCTTTGAAATGTCGTTGAACGGCACCGGCGTTATCTCAATCTGCAGGTCTATGCGGTCAAGCAGGGGTCCTGAGATGCGGTTCATGTAGCGTTGTATCTGTCCGGGCGAACAGACGCACTTGTGGGTCGGGTCGCCGTAGTAGCCACAAGGGCAGGGATTCATGCTCGCAACGAACATGAACGAGCACGGATACTGTACGGAATACTTGGCGCGGGAGATGGTTATCGTGCGGTCTTCGAGCGGTTGGCGCATCACTTCGAGCACACTGCGATTGAACTCCGGCAGCTCGTCGCAGAACAACACGCCGTTGTGGGCAAGCGAAATCTCGCCCGGCTGCGGATTGTTGCCGCCTCCCACGAGCGCAACCGGGGAAATTGTGTGATGGGGAGCGCGGAACGGGCGCTGGGAAATGAGCGAAGTGTCGCGGCTGAGCTTGCCGGCCACGCTGTGTATCTGGGTGGTTTCGAGACTTTCAGCAAGCGACAGTGGGGGAAGGATGGACGGCAGACGCTTGGCCATCATGGACTTTCCGCTGCCCGGCGGACCTATCATTATCAGGTTGTGACCTCCTGCCGCCGCCACTTCCAGTGCTCGCTTGACGCTTTCCTGCCCCCTGACATCGGCAAAGTCAAAGTCGAAGTTGCTCTGCTGGTCGTAAAACTCCTTGCGGGTGTCTATTATATAAGGTTCATAGCGGCGGGTGCCGTTAAAGAAGTTGACCACATCCACCAGCGTTTCCATGCCATAGACCTCCAGATTGTTGACCACCGCGGCCTCGCGGACGTTCTGTTGCGGCACGATAAGCCCCTTGAAGTGTTCGGCACGCGCCCTGATAGCTATGGGCAACGCTCCGCGCACGGGCTGCAAACGGCCGTCGAGACCCAGCTCACCAATCATCATGTAGCGGTCAAGCATATCGGTTCCCATCTTTCCGTCGGCCGCCAAGACGGCAATAGCCAGCGGGAGGTCGTAGGCAGAGCCTTCCTTGCGGATGTCAGCCGGCGCCATGTTGATGGTTATGTCGGCCACGGGAAACTTGTAGCCGTTGTTCTGAAAGGCGGAAACGATGCGGTCGTGGCTCTCGCGGACGGCATTGTCGGGCAGCCCGGTGATGTGATACATCACGCCTCTGGCCATGCTGACCTCCACCATGACCACGGTTGCCTCCAGTCCGTTGACGGCTGCGCAGTACGTTTTGACTAACATGGATTCAGGAATAGGTTAGGAAAAGATTGTGGAAAGGCCGCACCCACGGGCTACTTCAGCAGCTCCTCAACCTTGTCGGCAAGGCTTTGCTGCCGCAAGTCGCGCGCCAAGACCTTGCCGTTGCGGTCGAAAACGATAGAAGACGGCACTCTGCCGATGCCCAAACGAGCCACCAAGGGCGACTGCCACATCTTTTCGTCGCACACGACCGGCCACTTCACGGAGTCCCGCTCCATGACTTTCCGGCAGTCGTCCGCCCGTCCGTCAAGGCAAATGCCCAGAACGGCGATGTCGTCGCCATGCTTTTTCTTCAGTTTCACAACGCTTCGCTGTAGGTTTTGGCTGTCGTAGCTCCACGAAGCCCACACATTTATGATGTTCACCTTGGCCTTCAGGCTGATGTTGCCGGTCTGTTTGCCGTTGGTGTCGAGGGCGGAAAAGCTGGGCATCCTGCCGCCTGCCGGTGCTTTACCGAGTGCGTCAAGACGCTTTTTCAGGGCGGTCAGCCACCCGTTGTCGGGCGTTTTCTCTATCATAAGGGTCAGGAGAGACACCGCTTTCGGGTAGTCCGGGCGTTCCGAACGGATGAAATACTTCTGCAAAAGGTACAGGCTGACAGGCGAATCGGGATGTTCCTTGATGAATTTCCCGGCGGCTTCGGTCTCCTCCGGCGGCGACATACGGTTGGCACTCTGGCGGAACTTGGTCATCAACTCGTTGTCTTTCGTGCCCTTAATCTCCATTTCCTTCAGATGGGAAGCATCGCCTGAGATGCTTGCTTTGGCTCCCGACTCGCCGAAAACGGCCTGTTCGGAGAAGTTGGGAAACAGAATTATGAACGTTGCCTTGCCCTCTAACGGGACGACATACGAGAACCTGCCGTCGCTAACCTTGATGGTGTCGAGTCCTCTGGCGGGCAGTTCGGAGCTGTAAATATAGAACTCGCCGCTGTTAAGGTTGCGGAAACGCCCCTCTATCTTGAACTGTCCGCTTCGCGTACCGCACGAAAAAAGGAACGGAAGCGTCAGGAGGAAGATGCAAAACGAGGCTATAGAAGTACCAAACGGAGCAATAGCTGTACCAAACGGCAAATGGAGGATGGAAAACGCGGCTCCCGGCATTTGCAACCGACCCGGCCGCACACCGGCAATGCCGCCGGCGAGTCTTGCGACTGCACCCTTGGCACGCCCCGTTGTCCATCCCCCATTCATCATTCAGCCCGTTTCCCTGCGCTAAATCACTTGCTTACCTTCGACAGTTCGAGGTCTTCGGCAGCATACTTGGCGTAAGAAGAGTCCCTGCTTATGGCTTTGCTCAGTGCGGTTGCCGCATCGGCGTTGTCACCCTGGCGTGCTGCGAGCACTGCCTTGAGGTATTCGGTAGTGGCATCGGCCGACTGGATGTTCTTAAGTGTCTTGGCTGCGGCTGCATAGTTCTTGTTCATTATCTGCGCAAGGGCGGCACTGTTGCTGTTAATATTGGAGAAATCCTGCTCAGCCTGTGCATATTTGCCCTGTGCGAGGTGCAGATTGCCCAGCACTTCGGCCACTCCGTTGGCATCACCAGCCTTTGCAATGTAGTTTTCAGCCGTATTCACGTCTCCTGACTGGAGTGCGAGCAGACCCAAGTTGGCGTTTGCCTCACCGCTCTTGCCGTCTATGGCGAGCGCTTTCTGTGCATATTGCTTTGCAGAGGCGTAGTTTCCCTTGGCATACTCGATGGTTGCTATGTTGTTATAGGCGCGGCAGTCGTTGGGATACACCTCCGTAGTCTTCTTATATACGGCCTCTGCCTCGTTGGCATTGTCGGTCAGCGTTGCCGCATAGAGCATTTCCTCAACGCTGAGCTTCGTTGCGTCGGCCTTAAGCTGCTCGTTTATCTGGTCATCGTCACGGCCTATCACCTCATAGTTGATGGTCAGGCGCGAACGGCGCAACTGCGGAAGGATGCCGTCGGCCAACTCGCGGAACGCAGAGCTAAGGTTCTTGATCTGCTGCTCGCGCTCTTCCGGGTCCTTATACATCGAGAGGACGCGCAGGATTACATCCTTGTCCTGTATGTCCGATGCCTTTACCAGTTCCTGGAAGCCCTCCCAGTCCTGTGCAGTGTACTTCGCTTCCACCTCAGCCCCGGTGTTTTTGGTCTGCTTCAGCTGCTGGTCCACATACTTTTCGGTGTTGCTCTTGCGCTGGCTTGCCAGCTTTTCGTTCAGTTTCTCGCCGCCATCGGGAGAGGCAAACGACGCTATTTCAACCGCAGTGAGGTTCAATCCTTCCTTGTCTGCATTGATTCTCTTGAGCAAGTCCACAAATTCCGTCACCGAATTGTTCTTCAATTCACTCTTACGCAGCGTTGCCTGCTGTATAAGGAACTTGATGCTTGCCTCTTGCTTCTGCTCTGTCACACGCTGGAATGCGTCCGGAGCTATGCAAGCCTGTGCACTTTTTACTGTTTGTCCGGCCAGTTCCGATGTGGCAATCACGCCATTGGCCACCTTGACCGCAGGCACTTCCTTCTGCTTCTTGCCCACTTTCGCGTCGAAAGTGAGGTAAAGCTCGCTCTTGTGCATATCGGGCACGTACTTGAAGTTGCTCTTCATCGTGTAGTGACCGCCCGTCAGATAGGATATAGTCTGGTCGTTTCCTTCCACTTTCTCGCCCTGGAACGTTGCGCTTGTGCCGCGTGCCACCTGTCCGTTGGCGTAGCGAAGTTCGGGAGTGACCGTGACAACGGCCTTTTTCTTCATGTATTTCTCAGGGAACATGCCGTTTATCGTGGCAGAAACCTGTCCTGCATGAGACTCAAGAGGGTTGGGTGCGACACTGAAGTTGTCGGAAGAGAGTGCTCCCAGCTTGGATGAGCAGGAAGAAAGCAGCAACACAGATGCCGCCGAAAGGAAGATTACGTTTCTCTTTTGCATTGTTGTATGTTGTATTAGTATATATAATGTACGCGCGAAATAAAGGTTTCGCCTTTTGTCTGCTATGCAAAGATAGTGATATAATGGTATTTGCACGTGCTGCTGTACCATTTTTTATAAATTGTTAATCTATTTACACCTGCGAAAGACCGCATTACCGCTCCGAAAGACCGCCCCTACTGGATGGAAAGCGGCCACACAGAAACGGCAAGCCCCGCCATTCGCTGTGAAATGGCGGGGCTTATGGGTCTTTTCCTGGTGTTTCCTACATCCTTTCCGATGCTTTCCACATCCTTTCCATATACTTCCTACATCCTTTCCGGCACTTCTATGCCGAGCAGAGCCATGCCGTTCTTTATCGTCTTGGCCACGTTGCGGGCTATGACGAGGCGAGTGAGCTTCTTGTCGGCGTCGCTTTCCTTGAGTATGCTGTAGTCGTGGTAGAACTGGTTGAACTCCTTGGTAAGCTCGTAGCAGTAGTTGGCTATGCCACTCGGCGAGTAGTCCTTGCCGGCCTGTTCAACGGCTGCGCCAAACTCGTTCATCTTCTGCACGAGTTCTATCTCCTTTTCATTGAAGTCCGCCTTGTCCACATCGAGCGTCTCCGGCATTTCCACCCCCTCGGCAGCCGCCTTGCGCAGGATACTCCTTATCCTTGCGTGCGTATATTGTATGAACGGGCCTGTGTTTCCGTTGAAGTCTATGCTCTCGGCGGGGTTGAAAAGCATGTTCTTGCGTGCGTCAACCTTCAGTATGAAGTACTTCAGCGCACCCAAACCCACCATGCGGGCTATCTCATTGCGCTCGTTTTCGGTCATGTCGTCGAACTTTCCAAGCTCCTCGCTCGTGCGTTTGGCATCGGCCACCATGGCACTTATCAGGTCGTCGGCGTCCACTACCGTACCCTCACGGCTCTTCATCTTGCCGTTGGGAAGCTCGACCATGCCGTAAGAGAAGTGCACTAACTCCTTGCCCCACTTGAATCCAAGGCGGTCAAGCAGTATGGACAGCACCTGAAAGTGGTAGTTCTGCTCGTTGCCCACCACGTATATCATCTTGTCAATGGGGTAGTCCTTGAAACGCATCT
>CAVHML010000127.1:0-7172 GCA_963636905.1 bacterium | reverse complement strand
AAAGTCAAACTCGTTTGTACTTTGCCATGGCGAGAAAAGGTGCATGAAAATGAAGCCAAAGAAACGCCATCAACGCCCCAAAAACCCACTATCTTTGACCCCAAAACCCCACATCTTTGCCACAAGGATACCACACCCACTTTTGACCCCACATGCCCTCAAAACGACCGATGATTGCCGTAAAATGCCCCATCTTTGACCCAAAATGACCCAAAAGCGACTCCTTCTGCGCTTAATACCTCACGCTACAGCCGACACTTTGAACACCCTTGGCATAGCCTCGAAGAGGCTGCATCTCAGTAACCCCATGTGCAGCGTTAGCGGAACGTGGGGCTTTAGAACCTGGTGCAAAATATCGGCTTCGAAGATGCCGCACATAAGGCTACAAGGAGAGTGAAGAACGGAGAATGATGAATGAAGAATGAAGTTTTCTTGGGCTAAAATTTTAATTTTTCAATAATATTTAGTACATTTGTTGCGTATTTCAACATACTTTAAGGGTAGAAGAACTTGTGAACAGGGCGTGTTACGTATTATTAACGGTGCTCTTGGTGTGTTTAGGTTGCGAGTTTAACCTGCGTTCCAAGACTGGCGGCGCATCGTCGGAGGCGGTGTCCGTTGACCGTTATGACCGTATTCAGAGCCTTTACCTGACCACCGGCGACTTCTCGGCCTTGCAGCAGATGAACACAAGTTATCCGATGCAGACCCGTACATTGATTGAAGACGTGTTGAAAATAGGACGGGTGAACGACCCGGAGATAAACACCAAGTTCCTCAAGTTCTATCAGGACACGACTCTACAGGCGCTTATCAACGAGGTAGAACAGCAGTATGTGACGATGGATGACGTGAACAAGGGGCTGACCGAGGCGTTTTCGAGACTCAAGAAGGAAATTCCCGGTCTGGAATATCCCGAGGTGTATGCCCAAATCGGTGCGCTCGACCAGAGCATCATAGTGGGCAACAACACGCTGGGCATCGGTCTTGACAAGTATCTCGGCTCCGACTATCCGCTGTACCGGCAGTTCTATCCCGAATCCCAGCGTGAGCTGATGACGAGGGCTATGATTGTGCCCGACTGCATGGTGTTCTATCTGCTTAGTCTGTATCCCATGCCCCACGACAGGCAGCTCTCGCAGCTCGAATGTGACCTGCACATGGGCGTGATACTGTGGGTTGTGAACAGGATAACGGGCAAAAGGACGTTCAACAACAGGTATGTGAATGCCGTGGACGCATACATGAAGCGGCACAAGGAAACCACCATCGTGCAGCTACTCGAACTGCGGGACTTCTCAGAGTTCAGGGTGCGCTGAGCACTTCGCCCCCTGGCGCGCGCCTACCGCCCTCATGTGGTTGTTGAGCCGGTCGGCAAACTCGTGGTTCTTCAGTCCCCACTGCGGCGCAACGAGCATTTCCTTGGGCGATTGCGACGTGAAACGCTCCAGAACGAGGCTCCACCGTAGGCGTTGCACGTATTCCGTCACCACTCCGATGTACTCTTCCACGGTGTAAATGTGGAACGGTTGTTTCGCAAACATTCTCTCCAAGGCAGTATCCCTTACCACTTGCATCTGGTGGATCTTCAGCATGGTCAGCGGAAGAGCCGATATGCAGTCGGCCTGGCGCAGACTTTCGTTGGCGTTCTCGCCCGGAAGGCCTATTATAACGTGACCTCCGACCATGATATCCCTCGCTGCCGTCTCCTCAATGGCGCGCCTTGAGCACTCGAAGTCGTGCCCACGGTTTATCAGACGCAGCGTCTGGTTGTTGGTGCTCTCTATGCCGTACTCCACAACGAGGAAGGTTTGGCGCGCGAGGGTGGCCAGATAGTCGAGCAACTCCGGCGAAACGCAGTCGGGACGCGTGCCAATGACCAGTCCTACCACACCATCGGTGGTCAGAGCTTCCTCATACAGTCGTTTCAAATGGTCGAGAGGGGCATAAGTGTTTGTGAATGCCTGAAAGTAAGCGAGGTATTTCATGTCAGGATACTTGCGGGCGAAGAACCTCTTGCCAGCCTCTATCTGTTGCGCAACGCCCTGTTGCGGGGCGCAGTAAGCCGGATTGAAGGTGCGGTTGTCGCAGAAAATGCATCCGCCCCGTCCCTTTGTGCCGTCCCGGTTGGGACATGAGAAGCCTGCATCGACGGCCAGCTTCTGTATCCTGTATGGAAACTTGGTGCGAATCCACGTCCCGTAGTCGTTGTAAAGCCTGTCGTTCATATAATTTCAAGCATTGTAAAAACAAAGTTACGCAGAAAATGCCTAACTTTGCCGCATACAGACAAACAAAAAGCAAGACTAACGATATGAAAAGGATGGCGATAGCGTGCGTGGCAATGCTCGTTGCTGCCGGTCAGGCGGTGGCTGGAGACAAGTTAAGCATAAAGAATATAACGTCGGGCGACTTCCGGGGCGAGAGCATGGCGGCGGTTGAGCCGCTGGCAGACGGGGAAACCTACGCCCAGATAAGCCCAGACGGCAAGCAGATAGTGCGGTATTCGTTCAAGACCGGCAAACAGACGGGAGTAATCTTCGATGCAGACAAGGCCAGAGGGGCTAAAGTGGAGGCGGTGGACGGCTACATAATGAGTCCCGACGGGCGCAATGTGCTCATACAGACACGCACAGAGAGAATATACCGCCACTCTTTCACTGCGGTGTACTATATATATAATGTGGAAAACAACAAGCTGACACCGCTGTCCGATGGCGGGCCGCAGCAAACCCCGCTCTTTTCGCCCGACGGACAGCAGATTGCCTTCGTGCGGGACAACGACATATACCTCGTGAAACTGCTCTACAACAACGCTGAGAGCCGGGTCACGACCGACGGCAAGCGCAACGGCATAATCAACGGCGTGCCCGACTGGGTGAATGAGGAGGAGTTTTCAAACTCGCGCGCCATGGTTTTCACCGCAGACAGCCGACAGCTGTGCTGGATACGCTACGATGAGACCAGCGTGAAACAGTATTCCATGCAGCTGTTCAAGGGCTCCAATCCAACAAAGGATGAGTATGCCGAATATCCCGGCCTATATACATACAAATACCCCATCGCCGGTGAAGACAACTCCAAGGTCGGCGTATATAGCTACGACATCAAATCAAGACAGACACGCAAGTTGCAGGTTCCGCTTGAGGCAGACGGCTACATCCCGCGCATCGTTATGACCACCGATCCGACCAAGATAGCCGTTATGACCCTTAACCGCCACCAGGACGACCTGGCCGTTTACATGGCAAATCCGCTCACTACGGTGTGCCAAAAGGTGGTGGGTGACAAGGTTGACAAGTATGTTTGCAGCATGAGCGTGACCGACACGCAGGTGAAAGGCGACTACATACTGCTGCCAAGCGACCGTGACGGCTACACCCGCCTGTACCTCTACACCCTCGGAGGCAGGCTTCTGCGAACGATTGGCGACGGAAACAGCTGCGTTACTGCCGTGTATGGCGTTGACGAAGCCACGGGCGACGTGTATTATGCCGCCAACCGCCTCGGCCCGCAAGACCAACAAGTGTACGTATCACGGCACAACGGCAAGACTGAACGGCTCACTTCGCAGTCGGGATACAACAACGCTACGTTCAGCAACGGCTTCAAATACTTCATCAACACGTGGAGTGACATCAACAATCCCGTGGTTTATTCCCTCAAAAACAATATGGGCAAGACCCTCGTAACGCTCATTGACAACAAGACTCTGAAGGAGAAATGGGCTAAATATGATACCGGCAGCCGCGAAATATTCTCGTTTGCCACCTCTGAAGGCGTGACTTTGAACGGCTGGATGGTCAAGCCAAAGGGTTTCGATGCCTCGAAACGCTATCCTGTAATACTCTATCAGTATGGCGGACCGGGCAACCAGCAGGTGCTGAACAGCTGGAATATCGGAATGGTAGGCCAAGGCGCGGCTCTCGAACAGTACCTTGCCCAGCAGGGATACATCGTTGTATGTGTGGATAACCGTGGAACAGGCGGTCGTGGGGCGGCATTTGAGAAGTGTACATACCTGCGTGTCGGCGAGCTGGAAGCGCGTGACCAGGTGGAAACAGCCCTTTGGCTCGGCAAACAGAGCTACGTTGACAAGTCGCGCATAGGCATCTGGGGCTGGAGCTTCGGCGGTTGGAACACACTAATGAGCATGAGCGAGGGCAGAAACGTGTTCCGTGCTGGCGTTGCCATAGCCCCTGTCACCAGCTGGCGTTACTATGACACAGTCTATACGGAGCGTTACATGCGTACACCCAAGGAAAACCCGTCGGGATACGACGAGATAAACCCCATAGCCCGTGCTTCCAAGCTAAGCGGCTCGCTGCTTATCTGTCACGGACTGGCCGACGACAACGTGCATTTCCGTAATACAGCCGAATATACCGAGGCTCTGGTACAGGCAGACAAGGACTTTAAGGAGAATATCTACACCAACCGCAACCACAGCATCTACGGCGGCAACTCGCGAAACCACCTGTTCCGTCAGGCAATCAACTTTTTCAATGCCGAAATGAGGTGACTTCCAGTCCGGCAGCCGGCTCTTTCCTGTCCAGGAAGGGGCGGCTGCCGGTCTGAAAGACGGCTCTTTTCGAGTCAGAAAAGGGCGGTTTCCGTACAGCAGACGGTCTTTCCGTTGTCGGAAAGATGAGGCTTTGCAGAGGGAAACGGCACTGCAACTTATTATCAACCAATAACATACAATCATGATTAAACGACTCTTGATTTTCGTCTTGGCGGTTGCGACCATCTCAATGGCCGCCGGAGCCAAGGCGAAGAGGAAACTTGCGCCCTCTAAACCAACGACTCTTGAGATTATCAACAAGGTCAACGACCACTGGCAGGCCACCCACAAGGCCGAAGTGAAGGCTTTTTGGGACGATGCCGCATACTTTACGGGAAACATGGAGGCCTACTGGCTGACCGGCAACGCCCGTTTCTTGGAGTACAGCGACCGTTGGGCGCGCCACAACCGCTGGAGCGGAGCCACAGAGCCTGACCATTCAAAGTGGCTCTACCGCAACTATGGCGAGACACAGCAGCACGTGCTGTTCGGAGACTGGCAGATATGCTTCCAAACCTATCTGGATATGTATGCCATGAACCCCGACGGCTACAAGATAGTGCGCGCCAAGGAAGTCATGGACAGGGTTTGCGCCATGCCGGAGACCGACTTCTGGTGGTGGGCCGATGCCTTGTATATGGTAATGCCGGTGATGACCAAACTCTATAAGGCCACCGGCGACACAAAATACTTGGACAAACTATATGCAAACTTCCGCTTTGCCGACAGTCTGATGTACGATAACGAGACGGGACTGTACTATCGGGACGGACGATACGTCTATCCGAAGCACAAAACCGACAGCGGAAAGAAGGATTTCTGGGCGCGTGGCGACGGCTGGGTACTGGCTGGGTTGGCCAAAGTGCTCACAGACATGCCGCAAGGCTACGCCCACCGTCCGCTGTTCGAGCAACGCTTCCGCACATTGGCGGCAGCTGTGGCCAAGTGTCAGCAGAAAGAGGGCTACTGGACGCGCTCCATGCTCGACCCGGAGCAGGCTGAAGGCCCCGAAACCAGCGGCACTGCGTTCTTCACCTACGGCCTTCTTTGGGGCATGAACCACGGTTATCTCGACAGAGCCACGTTTGAGCCGGTGGTAAACAAGGCATGGGCCTATCTCATCGGCACGGCCTTGCAGCCCGACGGTTCGGTCGGCTACGTTCAACCCATTGGGGACCGTGCCGTAAAGGGGCAGCAGCTGAGCGCAAAGAGCGTCACCAACTTCGGAACCGGGGCGTTCCTGCTTGCCGCATGCGAAAAGTTGCGCTTTGACGAGGGCAGTGTCAATCCCAAAGACGACCGTTCGTTCACCGTAACCTTCCGCAACGACACCCAAGACCTGCGGCATGAGGTGGCCGAAATAGACGCTCAGACGGTGTTCACCCGCCTCGGCATCAGCGGCGGACGGCAGTTCCGCATACTCAACCCGGCGGGTCAGGAGGTGGCATACCAGCTTACGCACGACGGAAAGGTGCTCGTCGAGGTGTCGGTAAGGCCGGGTTGCAAGGCTGTGTTCACCATCAAGAAAGGCATACCCGCCGTGTTCCGCAACACGTGCTACGGCCGCAAGTATCCAGAGCGGCTGGATGACATAGCCTGGGAGAACGATTACGGCGCATACAGATGCTATGGACCGGCGCTACAACAGCGGAAAGAGCGGTCGTATGGCTATGATGTGTGGGTTAAGAACACGCCAGAACTCGTTGTGGAGGGGCGTTATCATACTGAAGAGGTCATGCACGCCATGCAGAAGCCCCTCCGGGGTGTGAACAAGGCGGCGGTTGACTCCATAGAGCAGCTGATGACCTACCACCTCGACCACGGTTACGGCCTGGATGCCTATGGAGTAGGAGCGTCACTCGGCTGCGGTACGCCCGCTCTCATGGACGGAGACAAGGTGCTGTTCCCCTATTGCTACCGCACATACCGTCTGTTGGACAACGGGCCTCTGCGCTTTACGGTGGAGCTGGAATACAATCCTGTTGCACTTCTCGGCGACTCGGCGGTGGTGGAGCACCGCATTGTGAGCATAGACAAAGGTTCCAACTTCAACCGCACCACGGTCTGGTATGACGGACTGACCCGTCCTGCCGCCTTCTGCTCGGGTATGGTGGTGCATAATGCCGATACCGTGAGCGTAAAGCTCGGCTCTGACTATGTGGCTTATGCCGATCCGAGCGACAAGCCGGAGGTTCACAATTTCCAGACGTTCATCGGTGTGGTGTTTCCCGACGGAGGAGTGCAGACAATGGCCAGCAAGGCCGGAGCAAACGGCAGCGATATTGCCGGCCACCTGCTCTGTCGCAAGCCGTCAATGGCCGTTGGGGAGCGGTGTACCTACTATTTCGGCTCGGCATGGAGCAAGTATGACTGCCGCAGCATGGCCGAATGGCTGTTGCGCATCGACGCTTTGCGCCGCGCAGTGGCCTCTCCGCTGAAGCCGGAGCTTTGATTTCCGCCTGAATATCGGGGGTTGCGGCTTCCATAATACCGCATTAAAATGGCAAAAGGCAGGGCGTGCATCGTGCACACCCTGCCTTTTGTTATACGTAAAGATACGGTTTGCTGTTCGTAACTGTACGGGTTACGTGTCGTAAACCGCCTGTTT
>CAVHML010000126.1:0-7217 GCA_963636905.1 bacterium | reverse complement strand
TGTGCGCGCGGGCTATCACCCTGCCTTGGCACACTACCACCGCCCCGATGGGTATTTCGCCGGCGGCAAGTGCCTCTTCGGCCTCGGCCAATGCCTTGCGCATGAACTGTTCGTCGAGCTTCTGCTGCTGTTCTTCGGTCATGTTATTACGCGTAAACTATAAGGTGGCGGTTACGGAAAACCACCACCTTTATTATAATGTATAGCCTCTACTTCTGCAAAGTCACCGCCATAAGCCCCACAACCACGTCGTTGGCGAGTGTGCGAACGACGAGACGGCGCAGCTTTTTCTTGGGGTTGAGCGGCATATCGAGCATCTGTGCGGCTCCGCCGGGCAGCTCTTTCTGCGCCACCTTGCCGGTCGGCACGTCGGCAAGGCCGCCTTTCACGGTCATGTGCAGGTCTTCGAACAGTGTTCGGCTTACCTTTCCCGTGGCCAGACCCACACGGTAGGGGCGCGGCAACGGGGCGTTGTAGGCCAGTCCGTCGATGTAATAGTCCTGCTCAATGGGGCACCAGTTGTCGGGATTGGTCAGTTGGAGTGTCTCCGATGTGCCGTCGGCATACTCCACACGCACCACTGCGTTGGCAATACGGCTCTGCATGGGGTTGGTGCTTCCGGCCATTAGCAGGTAGGCGTGCGCCGCTTTGCCTTTCAAAGGCACCGAGATACTGTCGGGATAGTTGTCCCACAGCGACGTGAAAGCCACGTTCTGCCCCTCCTTAGGCGTGGCGAAAGGCACTCCGACTGCGGTGAATATGCCATTGGAAACGGCGGCGCGCAGCCCGGAATCGTCAATCTTGGCGGTCTTTTTCGGGGAACACCAGTCGCCTATACCCTGCACCGGCAGACTCAAAGTGGTGTAGGGAGGACGCGGGGAGAGGTACTTGTTGGTGAAGATGTCGGTGACTTTCGAGTTGAAAACCGCCGAGATGTCCACCGTGCGGCAGTCCTTTCCCACCACGTTGTCGAACGCCGTGCCCCTGGCAACCGCCGCTTCCGGCTTGGCAACCGGGCTGTCGGGCTGCTGCTTCACGGCGTTTACCACTATGGTCTGCACCGAGTCAGCCGGGCAAACCGTGTCGGTGAAGCGTCCCAAACCGAGGTTCTGGCGCAGCACAATGCGCAAGGGGCGCTTGAAATTCTGGCGCACTACGTAGGTTTCCTTGCCCCCTTCGCGCTTGAAAGTATATGAGAGATAGGGCGTTTTCACCGATGCCGAGTCCCACGAAGAGGGAAATCCCGGCCGGATAATGCACTGTCCGTACAGCGCATCCGGCGTTATTCCGAACAGTCCCTGCACGAATGCGCGCGAAGCAATGCCCGTTACGTCGGAGAAATCCCGGTAGGCTTCGCCTATTGCCTTGTCGAGATACGATATTTGACCGAAGTTCCCCGGACTGCCGCCGAGGTACATGAAGTCCATCACCGTGCCTTTCAGCAGTTCGAAAGCGGCGTCATTGCGCCCGGCTTCGTAGTATGCGAGAGCCGTGTGGAGCACCTCTGCCATGGCTACATTGTTGATGCTCCACTCGTAAGGCATCCAGTCTGTGGTGCTGACGGTGCAGTAGTTCTTGCCGTCGGCCGTGAACGGAATGTGCGGAATGTGGCTGTCAACATAGCGGGTGGCCTTGTAAGCCTGTTCGGAAGTGCATGCGCCGCAGTCAATCGGGGTATATACGCTCCACAGGGCTGCGCTCTCGTGCCTGCGTTTCAGCCCCATGAAGTCCTTGAACTCCGCCCAATAGCCGCCCGGAAGCCACAGTTGCGAGTTCATGGCGGCGAGTATCTTGTCGGCTTCGGCACGGTAAGGCTGCGGGTCTTCGCCTATCAGCTCCGCTATCCGTGCCGCCAGCAGGTTGCCGCGGTAGTTGTAGGCAGAACTGTGTGCCACGCCTCCGCTGTTGTACTGCAGTGCATCGCTGGCCCAGATGCAGCAGTAGGCGTCGTAAAGTCCGTCGTTGTCGGGGTCCCAGTTGAGCTTTTCCCATGCCAGATGCGCCTTTATGACAGGCCACATGCGGCGCATATAGGCCGTGTCGGCATCGAACTGGAAGTGCCAAAGCAGCTCGTCTATATACACAAGGTTCATGTCGTAGTGGTGGAACTGGCGGTTTTTCTCCGGGTTACGGCAGATGTAGCCGTCGCTATACATGGGAGTTCCCCACTGGTAAACGCCGCGCGAGAGGTTGGCAGTGGTGTCCTGAGTGGGGTGGGGGATGGTGTTCGGCACTCCCGAAACCTGGCTTTTCGCATAGGCGTCGAAGTGTTTGCGCTGTCTGTCAGGCCAACCCAAGAAGTCTCCCATGTACGCTGCGCGCCAGCCGGGCAGCGGCATACGCCACCCTACTGCACCGTGGTTCCACACCCGACCGTCCCATGCGCCGTCGGCAGCCGCCACCATATTGCCTCCAACGGTATTGATAAAGGCATCGGGAGTGTTGAATTCCACCTGCGAAGCCATGGCCTTGCGCTCGGTTTCCTGACGACTGAAGAGCAGCAACAGACTCTTTTGCGGAGCGGTGATGAGGGCGTTGTCCTCAAGGGAGACGCAGACGGGCTGTCCTTTCAGCTGCACTTTCACCGTGGCAAGGCGGTTCAGAGTGGGCGAAGCCTCAAATCCGCCGGGCTTTTCCATGCGCCCCATCTCACCGAAACGGCGGAAACGCATGACGGCAGTCTCGCAGATGCGCCCCTCAAGCGATGCGGTTGAGGAGAACCCCTCGGTGGAAAAGAGCCACAAAGCGCCCTCCACGTCGGTGCGGGCGATGACGCTCACGTGCAGTTTTCCGTCTCCCCAGCGTGGGTCAGAGAGCGTGTAGTCGCGCCTCCCTGCACAGTATCGTGCCTCGCAATAGGCTGTCGAGTCGAGCGCAATGGTGGAGTTGCCGACCGTAAGGCGGAAACTGATGTTGCGGCAGTCGCCCTTCTTGTATGAGGCAAACACGGGGCGGTCGCTCGTCTCAATGCGGTATTCTGTGGGTCCGCCGTACAGTGCGCGGGTGTAACGGTTGCTTCCGTTCACGCAAACTATGTCGCGCCCGTCGGGCCTGTAGTGCAGTGTGCGGTCGGGAGCGGCCTGTGTCTGTGCGGCAGACGCTTGTGCAGACATGGCAGACATCTGCGCTGACATGGCTAAAGCCAGTGCTGACAAGGCAAAAGTAGTGGTTTTCATAAGTTGTAGTAATACGTTTTGGGGTTCGTTTTCAGTTTGTTCCGACCACAAAATTAAGCATATAACGCCACAAAACCAAACTGCCGGCGCACGAAAATGCCGCAGTCGCCCCACGCCGATGCCGCATTTACGCCTCCCAAACACGGCATTTACGACAGCTGAATGCGGCATTTACGGGGCGTAAACGGTGGGTTTATGCCAAGAGCGACATCGGGTTTGTGCAAGAATAAGCACCGAAACGTTTTGGCATATCGGCATAAAGCGTTATTTTTGCATTAGGGCGGCGCACCGCAAGTATGCGCAGGACGCACTTGAAAACGGCGGCGCAGCACAGCAACAAGCAAGAGAAAGAGGGCACAATGGCAGCACACAACGAACTCGGACGGTGGGGAGAGCAGGTGGCGGCGGACTATCTCGCCGCCGAGGGCTACCGCATTGTGGAGCGCGACTGGCACGACGGCCACCGCGACATAGACATCGTGGCCATGGATTGCGACGAGCTGGTGATGGTGGAGGTGAAGACCAGGGGCGCAAACCCGCTCGTTGCGCCGGAACAGGCCGTAGGCAGACAGAAGATGAAGTCGCTTGCCGCTGCGGCGAGAGCCTTTGTGAAGATGCGCAGGATAGGGCTTCCGCTGCGCTTCGACATCATCACCGTGACCGAAACAGCCGGCGGGCAGCCCGAAATCAACCACATCAAGAACGCGTTTATCCCTATACCTTACCAATAAGGGTTCAAACTTAGACGTACAAGTCCTATACATTATTATATATACATGGACGACATAAAGTTGATAGACCTTGATGAGACCGACTCGACCAACCATTTTCTGCGTGAATATCGGGGCGAAGAGGGACGGCGGATGACTGTGGCAGTGGCCAAATATCAGACCAATGGGCGCGGGCAGGGCAGCAATTCGTGGGAGAGTGAGCGGGGAAAGAACTTGACGTTCAGCGTAAAAACCTGTCCCAAAGGCGTGCCAGCCAACCGTCAGTTCGTGCTGCTTGAGGCAATGGCTCTGGCCGTCAGGGACGTGCTGAGTGCTTATACGGACGGCATAACCATAAAGTGGCCCAACGACATTTACTGGCACGACCGCAAGATAAGCGGCACATTGTCGGAGTGTACGATAAACAAAGGCGTGGTGAAGGACTGCATCATAGGCACGGGCATAAACATCAACCAGACCGTGTTCACGAGCGATGCGCCCAATCCGGTGTCGCTGCGGCAGATAACAGGCGTGGAGACAAGTGTGAAGGAGGTGCTCGGCAAGGTAGCAATGCGCTTTTTGACGCTACTGGAGCGCATAGATGCGGGCGACTACGACGGCATACACGAGGCTTACTTGGCCTCGCTCTACCGCCGGAGCGGCTCGTTCAAGTATCGTGACAGTGAGGGAGAGTTCTGCGGAGCGATAGAGACGGTGGAGCCAGACGGCCGCCTCGTGCTGCGCACGGAGAGCGGCGAGGTGGGCAGATATGCCTTCAAGGAGGTGGAGTTTCTGCTGTGACAAGTGGCAACCAAACAACGAATTAACATAAAGCAAACAATGGCAAAGTACAAACGTATATTGTTGAAGCTCAGTGGCGAGAGTCTTATGGGCGAACAGAGCTTCGGGATAGATCCGAAGAGATTGGGAGAATATGCCCAGCAGATAAAGGAAGTGAGCGAAATGGGCGTGCAGATAGGCATAGTGATAGGCGGCGGCAACATCTTCCGTGGCCTTAGCGGAGCGTCGAAGGGCTTCGATAGGGTGAAAGGCGACCAGATGGGCATGTGTGCCACGGTGATAAACTCGCTGGCACTAAGTTCAGCACTGGGCGCAATAGGCGTGAAAACCAAGGTGCTCACGGCCATACGCATGGAGCCGATAGGCGAGTTCTACAGCAAATGGAAGGCAATAGAGGCCATGGAGGCAGGCTATGTGTGCATCTTCTCGGCCGGCACGGGTTCGCCTTACTTCACAACAGATACAGGCTCGTCGCTGCGAGGCATAGAGATAGAGGCCGACGTGATGCTCAAAGGCACCCGCGTTGACGGCATATACACAGCCGACCCGGAGAAAGACCCCACGGCCACGAAGTTCAGCTCTATCACCTACGACGAAATCTACACGCGCGGACTGAAGGTGATGGATCTCACCGCCACCACTATGTGCAAGGAAAACGATCTGCCGATATACGTTTTCAACATGGACATCGTGGGCAATCTGAAGAAAGTGATGGACGGCGAGCAGATTGGCACGCTGGTTCACAACTGATAGATGCAACGCTCGGTGGAATGATATTTTACCGTCACTTAACACAAGCGTTTTGGCTGTTATCGGCTAAAGTTGTAATTTTGCACGCAGAAAAGGGTGGCATTTACAGAACCACTCAAAAGCAAATACTACATTAATATTATGGCAAAGAAAGCATTACTTATGATTCTTGACGGTTGGGGCAACGGCAAACACGGTGTCGGCGACGTCATTTACAACACCCCAACTCCGTATCTCGACTACCTCAACGCCATCAGCGCACACTCGCAGCTGCAGGCTTCGGGCGAGGATGTGGGTCTGCCCGACGGGCAGATGGGCAACTCTGAAGTGGGACACCTCAACATCGGTGCCGGACGCATTGTATACCAGGACTTGGTGAAGATCAACCGCGCCTGCAAGGACGGCTCAATACTGAAGAACCCCGAAGTGGTCAGCGCATACTCATACGCCCAGAAGACGGGCAAGAAGCTGCACCTGATGGGGCTTACATCAACCGGTGGCGTACACTCTTCGATGGACCATCTGGTGAAACTCATCGAGGTGGCTAAGGAATATGGCCTGAAGAACACCTTTGTTCATTGCTTCATGGACGGCCGCGACACCGACCCGAAGAGCGGCGAGGGCTTCATCAAGGACCTTGCAGACGTTTGCGCCAAGAACGACGCCCACATAGCAAGCATCATCGGCCGCTTCTACGCCATGGACCGCGACAAGCGTTGGAACCGTGTGAAAGAGGCTTACGACCTGCTCGTTGAGGGCAAGGGCAAGAAAGCCGACGACATGGTGAAAGCCATGCAGGAGAGCTATGCCGAGGGCGTGACCGATGAGTTTGTCAAGCCCATCTGCAACTCTGCCGTTGACGGCCGCATCGAAGAGGGCGACGTGGTGATATTCATCAACTACCGCAACGACCGCGCCAAGGAGCTTACACAGGTGCTCACCCAGCAGGACATGCCCGAAGAGGGAATGAAGACCATCAAGGACCTGCAGTACTACTGCATGACCCCCTACGACGCTTCGTTCAAGGGAGTTCACATACTCTTCCCCAAGGAGAACGTTCAGGACACTTTGGGAGAATATCTTAGCAAGCAGGGCAAGAAGCAGCTGCACACGGCTGAGACAGAGAAGTATGCCCACGTGACATTCTTCTTCAACGGTGGCCGCGAGACTCCGTTTGAGGGCGAAGACCGCATACTCGTGCCCTCGCCAAAGGTGGCCACCTACGACCTCAAGCCCGAAATGAGCGCATACGAGGTAAAGGACAAGCTCGTTGGGGCTATCAACACCCAGGAGTATGACTTCATCGTGGTGAACTTCGCCAACGGCGACATGGTGGGCCACACCGGTGTGTACCACGCAATAGCCAAGGCCGTTCATGCCGTTGACAACTGCGTGCGCGAAGTGATTGAGGCCGCCAAGGCCAACGACTACGAGGCCATCATCATTGCCGACCACGGCAACGCCGACAACGCAATCAACGAGGACGGCACGCCCAACACGGCTCACTCGCTCAACCCCGTGCCCTTCATCTACGTGACCGACAACAACAGCGCAACCGTGAAGAATGGCCGTCTGGCCGACGTGGCACCTTCAATCCTGCACATAATGGGATTGGAGCAGCCCGCCGACATGACTGGCGAAAACCTCATTTGCGACAACAAGTGACATTGGCCAAATAAGCGGCAAGACCGCCTGTCAATAACGATAAGCCGGGAGACACGCCTCGAAACAGGCCGCTGCCTCCCGGCTTCGCTTTTTGTATTTTCTTTCTGTTATTTGT
>CAVHML010000125.1:0-7234 GCA_963636905.1 bacterium | reverse complement strand
CCCTTTACCGTTTCAAGTTTGCGGATAAGCGATTTTAAGCGTGACACGTCCTCAAGTTGCACCACGAGGTTGCCGCTGAAGAGGCCGTCGTTGCTGTCTATACTGATGCTCCTTAGGGTCAGTTTCTCGTCCTTGCTGATGATGCTTGTCAGGTTGTTCACTATGCCTATGTCGTCGTTGCCTATGACCCGCAGAGTGATTGAGTACTGCGAAGCGCCCTTGCCGCTCCATCGTGCCTTCACCACCCTATAGCCGAAACGGCGGCGCAGTTCCGGGGCATTGGGGCAGTCTTCACGATGAATCTTTATGCCGCCGTTAACGCTTACAAAGCCGAATACGGCATCTCCGTATATGGGATGGCAGCAGCGTGCCAACTGATATTCAACGCCTTTAAGGTTGCGGTCAATGACCAGCACGTCATCATTTGCCTTGGGCGCATCGGTAGTGTCGTTTCTGAAGCTGAATTCCTCGGCACTACGTGCTTGGTTCTCGGTAATGCCCTCTTCACGCGACTTAAGTTCAAGATACTTGTCGATAACCGTATTGACGTCAAGTGCCCCATCGGCAATCTTGCGGTAGAAATCGCTTGTTTCCTTAAAGCCGAGCTTCTTTATCAGCTTGGCCATGATGTGCTCTTCCTGCTCTATCTTGCGGTTCTTGAACTTCCGCTCAATCATTTCCTTTGCGAAGAGTCCTTCCTTGACCTGCGTCTCCTTTAGAGCGAGCCTTATCTTGGCCTTTGCCCTCGAAGTTTGCACAATGTTGAGCCACTCCTGCTTGGGCTTTTGCGTGCTCGAAGTGATTATCTCCACCTGATCGCCGCTGTGCAGAGGTTCCCGGAATGTAACCACCTTGCCGTTAATGCGTGCTCCTGTGCATCCGTTGCCTATCTTTGAGTGAATGTGATAGGCGAAATCGAGTACCGTAGCCCCTTTGGGAAACTTGAAAAGGTCGCCTTTGGGAGTGAAAACGAACACCTCGTCCTCATACAAATCCATCTTGAATTGGTCCATAACCTGGGCGTCATCGCTCGTCTCCAGTATGTTCCTGATGTTGTTGAGCCACTCGTCCAGCCCCGTCTCGCCCTTTATGCCCTTGTATCGCCAGTGGGCAGCCACGCCTCGTTCGGCCACTTCATCCATTCTTTCCGTGCGTATCTGCACCTCCACCCACTTCTTTTCCGGACCGAGAACCGTTATGTGCAGACTTTCGTAGCCGTTGCTCTTGGGTACCGACAGCCAGTCGCGCAGCCGCTTGGGGTTGGGCTGATACATGTCGGTCACTATCGAGTAGGCTTGCCAGCATTGCATCTTTTCTTTCTCCAGAGGCGAGTCGATAATGATGCGTATGGCAAACAGGTCGTAGATGCCCTCAAAACCACACTTCTGCTTCTTCATCTTCTGCCAGATGGAGTGTATGCTCTTGGTGCGCCCCTTCATGTGGAAGTGCAGTCCTGCGGCGGTCAGTTTCTGCTCTATCGGTTTGATGAAACTCTCGATGTATGCGTCACGGGCGGCCTTGGTGGCGTTGAGCTTCTCCTTAATCATGTAGTAGGCATCGTGCTCCCGGTATTTCAGCGACAGGTCTTCCAGTTCGCTCTTCAGCTTATACAGACCCAGCTTGTGGGCCAGTGGTGCATACAGGTAGGCTGCCTCCTCGGCCACTTTGGCCTTTGCCGCACTTTCATTGTCGCGTATCTGCCGCATAAGGTTCACCCTGTCGGCAATCATGATGAGAATGACCCTCATGTCTTCGGCAAACGACAACAACAAGTTGCGGAAGTTCTCGCTCTCCACCACCGGGTTCTTGGCGTACAGCTCGGCTATGCGCATAAGACCATGCAGTATCCGCGCTACCGACTCTCCAAACTGTTCCCTTACCTCGTCGATTGTCGCATAGCCGTCGGCCACGCTGGGGTGCAGAAGTATGGCAAGCACAGCGTCACGCTTCAGTCCTATCTCCTCAACCACGATGAGTGCCGTTTGGAAGCACATGAGTATCGGGTTCAGACCGAACACGTTGCGGTGTATCTGATGCTTTTCCAGCGACCGTTTCAAGTGGCTGCGCATCTTTGCCTCGTCGTCCGGTTGCAGCGAAGAGCCAATCTCGCCCTTCAACTTGGCGTATATAGCCAGTGTCTCGTCCCGTTCTTCGATAGTAAATTCAAAGGAGTCAGCCATGTCAGTTCCAGTTTTCGTTGTGTTTGGCTGTCTAATGTTGGCGCAAGTCACTTGGCTTGCGTCCGGTCTTTATCTTGAACTTGGCTGAAAAATAGTCTGGGGAGTCGAAATTCAGACGGTAAGCGATTTCCTTTATACTTAAATCTGTGGTGGTGAGCAGTTCCTTTGCCCTTTGCAGCCGGAGTTCCTGCTGATATATGGCCGGACTCAAGCCGGTATATAGTTTGAACTGCTTGCGGAAATTGGAGTAACTCACGCCCAGCTCCTCGGCAATCTGCTGGATTGTCAGACTGCTCTCAAGTCCTTCGCGTATGCGGAGGCGGCCTTTGTTGATCATGTCGAAGTGAGCGTTGTCCTTACTCAGCACTATGTTGCGCTCAAGCGAGTACATCAGTCCCACAAGGTTGTTGACCATTCCAGCCAAAAGCTGTTGCGAGTAGGCTTTTTCCTCCACGGCAGCGGCATAAGCCTGCTTGAACAGATGCACTACCTCGCTCGAAAAGCCCACGTGATAGATGGGTTTGTCGGGCGTAAGGAAGCCGGCTGTGACCCTGTCGTCCATGTTTTTGCCCTTGAAACCTATCCAGTAGCCCTTCCAACCCGTATTGGGCAGAGGGTGGTAAGTGTGCCATTCACCGGGGAAAAGCAGGAAGAGGTCGCCCTCCTTTATGGAAGTTTCCTCCTGATGGGTACTGCGAAAGACACCCTCACCCTCAAGGTTATACAGCAGCTGGTATTCGTTTAGTACCCGTCCCTTTTCTGTTTCAAAGTAGTAACCGTCCGCATGACCGCGCGTAGGGTATGGGTCGCCGGGGGCAATCTCCTCATATCCCACCGTGCTGACGGTAAGTCCCCAGAGCAAATCACGGTTGTTTGCAACAAGATATTTGCTTATTTGCATGCCTAAGAGTCAAAAGGTTGTCATAAAGTAACACGGCAAAGTTAGTGAAAAAGCCGTGAAACACAAAAAGAAAGCAACACTTATTGCCGTTTACCTCACGTTCTTGCGCAGGGAGAAGTCGAAGCGGAGTCCGCCTTCCGGGCGGTTAGCCACCGTTATAGCACCTCCGTGAAACTGCACGGCATTCTTTACGATGGCCAGTCCCAGTCCCGTGCCGCCCATTTTGCGGCTTCTGCCCTTGTCAACCCGGTAGAACCGCTCAAACAGGCGCGGCAGATGCTGGCCGGGAACGCCCACGCCGTTGTCGCAGAACGTGAAGTGCCACGTGGCGTCTTCGCCCTCGCCGGCATCCAGGGTGACGGTTGTACCCTCGCCTGCGTAGGCTATGGCGTTGTCAACGAGGTTGCGGAAGATGCTGTAAAGCAGCGACTGGTTGCCGCAAACGGGCATACTGTCGGGCAAACGGTTGATGAAACTCATGTTCTTGCGTCTGAAATCGAGAGCCGTCTCCTTGGCTATCTGGCCTACAACGTGCGCTATATCGACCGTCTCAAGGCTGTTCAGTTCCGGTGCATCGTCGAGTCGGTTGAGCGTAGAGATGTCTCCGAGCAGGCTGGTGAGCCGTTGGCTCTGTGCGAAACAGCGGTCCAGAAACTGCTTTCTCCGCTCTTCGTCCAGTCCGGGGTTGGCCAATATGGTCTCCAGATAGCCCTGTATGCTGGCCACAGGGGTCTTCAGTTCGTGCGCAATATTCTGTGTAAGCTGTCGTTTCAGCACGTTCTGCTCCTCCTTGGTCTTTTGGAGACGCTTGTAAATCTTGATGATATGCTCCGAAATCTCGCCCAGTTCGTCGGCAGGGAAGTCCACCAAATCCTCGGTATCGAGGCTTTCGTTGTGGTCAGCACGTTGTGCGAAGATACGCAACTTGGTCACATTGGAGTCGAGACGGCGTATGAAACGGTAGAGCACCGCCGTCAGCAGAGCCACAACCGCAAGGGCGAACCATAGGAAGTGCTGGTCTGTGCGCAGCGACTTGGCCAGTCCGTTGTCGTAGGGCAGGGCGCTGCGTATGACTATGCCGCCTCCTTCGGGGAAGAATGTGGCCGAATAGAAGAAGTCGCCGCCCACACTCTCGCTGCTGCGGCTTATGTCGTAGCCCGTACCTGTGCGCAATGCCTCGCTTATCTCCTTGCGCTGGGCATGATTATGTATGTGGCTGTAGTCCTTGCGCCTGTTGTCGTATATCACATTCCCCCGCCTGTCGGTCATAGTGACGCGCACGTTCGGCAACGAATGGCTGCTTAGGAAGTCGCCAACGGTCTTCTCGCTCCGTCCGTGGCGCAATATGGCTTCGTAGAGCTGTGAGTTGTAGGTCTGGAGGCGGAAGTTGAGCGTTTCTATCTTGTATTCCTTTTCGCGTATCTGCTGGAACACGATGAAGAGAACGGCAAACACGAGGAATATGGCAAGCACGCTCCAGAACATCCGGCGGCCGAGTGTGGTCTTGTTCATTGGTCTTTCCTTATATTATATATAGGTACGTGCGCGAGAGAAGAAGCCGTTTCCGCAGCCGCACCGTGCGCCTTTACTGCCGGAAAATCACGCTTTCCGCAGCCGTAGTGCGCCCCTTGCGCTACGCATCGAAGAAGTAGCCGAAGCCAAGCCGCGTGACTATGCACTTTGAATATGCGCCTATCTTCTTGCGAAGGCGCGTTATGTTGACATCAACCGTGCGGTCGAGCACATACACATCGGACGGCCAGATGCGGTCGATAAGTTCCTGACGGGAGAATACGCGACCCTTTTCGTCGAGCAGGGTGTGCAGAAGTTCGAACTCGGTCTTGGTGAAAGGCACCGTTTCCCCGTCGATGCTCACAGTCTTGTTGTTCAGATTCAGCTCCAAACCCTGGTATCTGAGAATGGCAGACTCGCCGTTTGCCGAACCGCTCATGGTTCTCCGCAGCACAGCCCTCACCCTTACCATCACCTCACGTATGGAGAAAGGCTTTGAGATGTAGTCGTCCGCACCGAGGTTGAAGCCCGTTACGGTATCGTTTTCGGTGTCGCGTGCCGTAAGAAACACTATCGGCAGGTTCTTGGTAGCCTCGTCTGCCTTCAGTTTCCGGGCGAGGGCGAAGCCCGACATGCCGTCCATCATCACGTCAAGCAGCAGGAGGCTGAACGAAGGCAGGTCGTATGTGAGTGCCTCCTCGGCCGAATTGGCCGTTTCAACGGTGTATCCCTCGGTTTCAAGGTTGAACTTGAGAATTTCGCAAAGGTCGTTCTCGTCATCCACAACGAGTATCTTGCAGTCACTGTTTGCCATTTTACTGTCTTTTTTTTCTTGGTCATCCGCTGCAAAAATAGGCATTTATTTCTACAATGGCAGTTCAATCCCGTTACAAATCGGTTACACCTCCGATGCGCCAATTCCGGGGCTATATGCGCAGAGTGCCCGTATTCATGGTGAAGACGGGCGCTCCTGAAAGTGTGATATATGCCTCCTGCTACTGATGCTGCTCGCGCAAGAGGTCGTTGACGGTCTTTACGGGATTGAAAGTGGATAGCGGCACCTCCACGAACACCGTGTTCCAGTCGCTCATCGCACCGTTCCACAGCCCGGGAAGCTCCAGTGCCTTCAGCTCTCTGCCGTTCTTGCTCTTGCTGCTGATGAAGCCTGTGGTCTTGTCAACAAACTTTGGCAGGTCGAACTTCCGTCCCTTGTAGTCCTTTATGGCGCACACGAGATCGACGGGATTGAAGTGGGTGCCTTCGGTGAACATCTTTACATACTCGGAGTTGCCCTTGTCTATCTGGCTGCTTTCGAGTATCTGCAGACTGACCGTGCCGTCGTGGTTGTAAGTGAGGAAGGGACCTCCGCCAGGCTCGCCCACGTTGCGCACAACTCCGCACACGCGCATCGGGCGGTTGAGCTTTTTGCGCAGATAGATGACCAGTTCGGCATCCTCAAGGTGCTTTATGTCGCTCTTGCGGCAGCACAAGTCGTGCTGGACAAAGCGTATCATCTCCTCCAGACGGGCGTGCGAGTAGTTGCCGGTGTCGAGCAGACGCAGATAATTGAACGCCTTGGCCTGCAGACTCACCAGTACGCCGGCTATAACCTGCTTGTACTCCACCGTGTCTGCCTTCATGCGGTCGGGAACCACATTGTCTATATTCTTTATGAACACCACATCGGCATCCATCTCGTTGAGATTTTCTATCAGAGCGCCGTGCCCACCCGGACGGAACAGCAGCTTGCCGTCGCCATCGGAGCGGAACGGGGTGTTGTCGGGGTTGGCCGCTATGGTGTCGGTGCTGGGTTTCTGTTCGGAGAAGGTAACGTCATATTCCACGCCGAACCGTTTGGCATACTTGTCAAGGCTCTCTTCCACCTTTTTGCGGAACAGAGGCATGTGCTCGTGGCTCACTGTGAAGTGCACACTGGCCTTTCCGCCGCTCGCAGCATATAGTGCGCCCTCCACGAGGTGCTCCTCCATGGGCGTGCGTGCGCCGTCTTCATACTTGTGGAACAGCAGCAGACCCTTGGGAAGCTGACCGTAGTTGAGTCCACGCTCCTCCAGAAGGTTGGCCACAACGGCCTTGTAGTTGCCCTGGGCCACCAGTCCGGCTATCGTCTTGCCCTCGTTCTTCACGCAAACGGCATCGAGAGCGTCGTGGAAAGCGAACCTTTCGATATTGTCGAAGAACGTCTTTTCAAAGTCGGTTGTGGGATTGTCGTAGTCTGCCGACAGGAAAGCAAACAGATCCTTGAACATTCTGCTCGCAGCCCCCGAAGCCGGCACAAACTTCACGACCGCATGACCGTCGCGCTTGTAGTCTTCCCATGCCTTGACATACTCTTTGCGCTCCTTTTCTTCGGGAGCCATCACTCCCCGGCCTACACTTGCGGCAGCTTCGAGCCGCAGATACGGGAATCCGGTCTTGAACTGTTCCAGCTGGGCGTTGACTTGCGCCTCGGTCATGCCCTTTCCGGCAATCTGTTTCAGGTCTTCTTTTGATAGCATAGCCATTGTTTTTAGGTGGGTTCTATAAATTAGCTTTGCTGGATTTTGAGACTATTTTCGAGTACATATCGTCAGCGAACAAGGGAGTAATGCGGGCATTACGACCGAGTGAGGTGGCGATATGA
>CAVHML010000124.1:0-7382 GCA_963636905.1 bacterium | reverse complement strand
GGTCCATGCACAGCGAGAGGCATGAACACGTTCTCGGCGGTGTTCACTTCAGAAGCGGCAACGATGCGTCCGTCAGCGGTGTAGACGGTGATGTTCTTTATCACGCCACCCTCCGGGTTGACAACGTTGAGCACATTGCCCTTGACAAACACACCGATTGAACCGATGCCGATGTTGTCTATGCCAGAAGCTTCAGCCGTTGTGAATCTACTCTGGGTAGCCCACTTACTTGTGCGCTCAGCCTCACAAGTGGCCATCACTGTCCAGACGTAGGCAGTGTTAGCCTTGAGTTCGGTCAGTCTGTAGGTCGCTTCTGTGAGAGCAGTCTTCTCTGTCCACTCCTGAACGGTGCCCTCGCGATAGTGCAAGTTCCATGTCAGGTTGCTTTCGTCAGCCTTCCACGACAGCGTAGCCGAGTTGTCGGTGATGTCGCTTACGGTCAAGTCAGTAGGAGTTACGCACTCAGGCTCGGGTAGAGTGGTGAAGTCAGCCGATGCAGTCCAACGGCTTGAGTCGCCCTCGGCGCAGATTGCACGCACACGAACCTTGTAGGCAGTCTCGGCAACGAGACCTTCGATGTCAACAGAGTGCTTGTTGTCGGCAGAGACAGAAGCCTTAACGCTCGGTGTCCAAGCGTCGTCGGAAGCCTTGCGATAGGCTACTTCAAACTTGTCGGCCTCGCTCTCGAAGGTCACAGTGGCCTTGTTGTAAGAAGGAGTCACGGCAACGTTGGCCGGAGTCTGGCAGGTTTCAACGAGAGTAGTGAACGTAGCAACGGGAGTGTATGCGCTGGTGTCGCTCTCCGCCTTGCTGCACTGTGCCTGTATGGCGTACTCATACGTGGTGTTGTTCTCCAGACCGTCTATATCAATAGAGGTGGTTGTAACCTGTTCCTTTGTCCATTCGGCAGGAGTCTCGCTCTTTGCGCGGTAGCGAACATTGTAGGCAGAAGCCTCGCCCGTCCATTCTATCTTTGCAGAGTACTTGGCAGGAGTCGCCTTTATGTCGGTCACTTCCTTGCAAAGCTCGCCGAGCGTGGTCACTTCCACAATCTTCACCTTGGCTGTATCGCCAACTTCGCAAGCCTTGGTCAGACCGATTTCGTAGGTAGTGTGATGCTTCAGACCTTTGAGGGCAAGCTCATTCGTGGTGTAGGTAGTGAAGTTGCGAGTGGTCTGTCCGGCCTCACGCACGAATACATAAGTCTCTTCGGCGCCAGTTGTCCACTTCATGTGTATCGTATCTTCGCCAACGCTATCGACTTTAGCCTCAATGTCGTTCACGCAAGAGTAGTCAACGCCCAGTGTGTCGAGCTTCATTGTGGGCAAGCCCTTAACGGTGCTGTGGGTGTAGAGCGCAAGGCGAACCTTGCCGTTGTAGCCCTTGACAGGCACGGTGTAGGTCTTCGAAGCATAAGATTCGGGCAGTTCAGACGACTTGATGGTGTAAACCACGTTGTCAGCCGAAGGTTTCTCGCCGTCTTTCACAACAACCAGCTGCATTGTTCCGTCGCTTCCGGCTATCGTGTCGCCTGTTGCGGTGATAGCAATCTTCACGTTGTAGTTGAGGTTCTCGTCGCCCAAGTTGAGCACAGGAGTAAAGAGCCAGTCGTCAAGTTTCTCGTCGTAAGCATTGTAAGTCATGCTTGTACCGAACCATGGGCTTGACTGGAACTCCCAGTTCTCGCCGTCAGTCAGGTCAGAACCCATGGCACCGGACTTGATTTGCCATGCTGAAGACAAAGAACTCTGCTTGGCAAACGCCATATCGAAAGGAATGACAAGGCCGCTGGTGAACGTTGCAATGCTTGACCATTCGCTCTGGCTGGCAGCCGAGCAGCGTGCGCGCACCTGAACATCATAAGATGTGAGTCCGTCGAGACCGCTCAAAGCACATTTCTTCTCACGAACGGTAACGGGAGCGTTCCACTCCTCGTCGGCAGTCTTCTTGTAGCGCACGTCCCATGCGTCTTCTTCGCCCTGAGGAGTCCATGTAACGACAGCCTCATCGCCAACGATTGTGCTGTCGGCCACGGTCACATCAATAGGATAGTCGCAAGCTTTCTTCTCCTCAACCGAAATGTTGGTGAGCTGTATATTGGGCGTGCCGCACAGACGCATGTACAGACGCAGACGGGCTTTCTTGCCGGCAGCCTCGGTAAACGGCACGCGGAGCGTTGCATAAGAGTCGCTTGAAGCGAACACAATGGGTTTTTCCTTTGTGTAGGTAGCCACGGGAGTGTAGTTGACACCATCGGTTGTCACCTGTACGGCAACGGTATCGAGGTTGTCCATTGTATATACAGTGTTGCCGAAGCGTGCCCAGTTGTACAAGAGCAGGTCGAATATCATGCGGTTGGAGCCTTCGCCAAGATATACATCGGGTGTTTCGAGCCACAGAACAGTGCCCTTGGTGTCAACACTGTTTATTTTGCTGGAGAAATATTTATTGTTGTCGCCATCCTCCTGTATTGCCCAAGAGCCATTTACGTCCCAACTTTCGGGTGCTTCATACATGGCATAGTTGTCAAGATTAGCCTTCCAAGGCAACATGGATGCGGCACTGGCCGATGCTTCCACGGTCACGCTTGAGTATTCGCCGGCGGCGTTACGGCTCCAAACAGCATAGTGGTAGAGCTGGCCGGGAGTGAGTCCGGTCACGGTGATGCCGTCCTTTGCCTTGCCAACGTAAGCCACGGTGCCGCCGCCATCGATGGCTGCACCCTCTTTATAGTTGCCTGCGGGAGTGCCGAAAGTACCGCCGGGCAGGTCTTCGCCCCAGTCATTCTGCTTGTGCTTGGTGGTATAGGCCACCAGAATGTCGTCGCCGGCAGCGTTAGCAGCCACGTTGAGCGTCATTGTGGTAGTGTCTTTGTCGGCAAAAGCAACGGAAGACGGTGCCAAAGGCTTAGTGGTCAAGGCAGAAGTCAACGGAGAAGTGGTGTTATACTTAGGTCCGTAGAAGCAGAACGAGTTGGCCCCAAGCACATAAACGTAGTAGTTGCTTGCGCCTTCGAGTATGTCGCCGCTCTCAAACACAGAATCCTCACTGTAAGAGAGTACGCGTGCATCGCCTATGGAGTCGCCTTTGGCATAGGTCTTGCCAGCCACAGGAATGGTTGTAAGCGTATTGGCTTTGCTTATCAGCACGAGATAGTGGTCGGCAGCGTCCACTTTTGTGAACTTGCCCGACACTCCGAGTGTCGTTGTGGCAAGAGTCAACGCTGTAGGCTGTGCGCTTGGAGCGGCACAATCCTCAGGAGCGATGAACTGATAGGTGAGTCCGTCGGCGGGGAACGTGCTGCTCCTCCAATTTATGCTTGCATCCTTCACAGCAAAAGCGTCGCTTGTGAAGTTACCGTCCTTGGTAAGCAGGTCGCCATACTCGCCGCGTATGCCAATCTTGAAGGCATCATTCCAGTTCATGTTTTCAGCAGCTGCTGCACTCGGCTCAAATCCGTTGAACACCATCTCCACATTTCCTGTTTTTTCGTGGAGGTGTATCTGGAACTGAACGGTGTCGCGAACATTGATTCCATTCCAGCTTTCCACACACAACTGCAAGTCCTTGAACTGCACTATAAGCTCGCGGTCGGAATCTTCGCCCGTGACTTTATAGCTTATCTCGGTAGAGGGAATACGTCCAACCGTGCTTCTGTAGAACATACCTACAAGGTTGTTGTCCGCCTTGCTGGTAAGTATTTGGAAAGGATCGGGGACTGAAGAAGTGACAGAGTCCTTGCCAAGCACGATAAAGCCATGAGCCGCTATGGCAAACTGGTTCATCAACTTGTTGTTAAACTTGAAATCAAAGCCGATAGGATAGCCCTGAGCAGTAAACTTCTTCGTGTTTTCCACATGGCCATTGGTATAGATAACATTGCTGATGTCAATGCTATCGGCTTTAAGAGTCACGACCGTACCGCCCGTAATGGGAGTATACGTGCCGCTGGTCACAACCTTTGTGTCGTAGCTTTGCGTCACTTGCGCCGAAACAGCCGACAGGCAAGCGAGCGAAACTACCAAAGAAACAAATCTTTTCTTCATAAGTTTCATCATTTAGTTCCTATTATAACATGTATTAATCGCTGTTGTGTTTGTGCTGTACCGTTGTTGGAGAGACCATGAAACAATCGATAGTCTCTCCAACAACGTGGATGAAATGCCGCCCCAATGAAGTCTGCGGCATGGAACAACCGTTGTTAGCGGTTCATTATCTTCTGAGTCTTCACCGTGCCGTCGCTGTACACGCTGCGCTCAATGGCTATGCCCTTAGAGGCTTTCTCAATGCGCTGGCCGTCAAGAGTGAAGTATTCCGAGCGTACAACCTTAGAGCTATTCTTGCCGTCGGTGATGTTCTTTATGCCAGTTGCGCTGCCGTCGAGGAACACACGCTGTATCATAATGTCGTGAACCGGATAGACTCCCTCACCCGCTTTCTGCTCCCAATTCAGGAGGAAGTACTTGCCGTCAATCAAAGGCGACGACTCAAGACTGTATTTCGTGCATATAGCGCGCGACACATTCACTGTGTCCTGCACCATATTGCCGTCCTTGTCATAAAGAACCATGTAGGAATTGACGTTGGAGTTCTCGGTGCCTCCCTCGTTCTTCATGTAGAATACGGCCACCTTTCCGTCACCAGCACCCTGTATTGAAGCGTAAGAGTAAGCATCGGTGCTCTGTATAGGAACGACAGCCTTGCCATTGGCACCCCACAGAAGTTCGCCATCGAGCGACATCTTCTGTATAAAGATGCCCTGATAGCCTTGTTGAGCCTGGTTGAACTCCCTATACGCAAAGTATATCGCCTTCTCGTTCTTGTCGTAATAGATGCTGGGAACTTCGCGCGAGTTGTCGGTGTCGTGGCTTATGATGGTGCCTTCTTCACCGGTAGAGAAGCCGTAAGTGCCGTCGGGAAGTATGTATGAGATGCGGTTTTCGTAGCTTATGCTCTCATCGTTGGCATCCATCCAATATATGAACATACCGTTCTCAGGCGCTTCGCTCGTGCCGGTCTGCACCCATACAGGCACTCCGGTGTTGAAACCGCCCTTGAACGCAGGCATATCTTCATCCCACACTGACGTGCCGTCGAAGTCAACGAGCCTGACCATCAGGTCGCTGTTGGAACCCTTGGCGTACATGACCATCGTCTGCGAAAATCCTGCGTCAACAACGCCCAAAACACAGCAGCTTGCCGACTTGTCAGCGATAGTCACTTCGTTGTCCCACGCCGCAGTACCGTCAGACTTCAGCTTTTCGATGTATGTGCTGCAGAAGTTTGTCCTAACATCATACTTGGCATAGGCGAACACATAGCCACCGTCATCGGAGCATGTCATGTTCATATATGCCACATCAAGATCTTCAGTCGGGGTACCAATCTGCTTGCTCCACAACACGTTTCCCTTCTCGTCCACCTTGTATGCGGTGAAGCCCTCATTGCCTGTACGATAGTCGGACACCACCACTACGGCGCTGCCTTCCTTGTCAATCATCAGATGCTGGTTCACTTTCGTGGAAGAGATGTTCTCCTCGGCAGACAAAACCATTGCTGTATCGGGCAACAGCTTCACGCCATCCTTGTCGAGAATCTGCAGACGCATGCTGATAGTGCCTTTTCTGGGTATCTGCATGAACGCATACGTTATCCCATTGTCGTTGGTTTTTATCTCATAACCATAGTTGGCCATGCCTTCGGGGTTAATTCTGTTGTTCTCCGCAAAGTCGGCTGACCATTGCGCCATTGTGGGCACGCCCATCAAAAAGGCAGCCGCCATACTGAGTAATGCTTTCTTCATAAATGTCTCTCCTATGTTCTTTGTTATTTTATTACTATCTTGTTCTTCCCGTCCTTGCCCTTTGCTATGTATAAACCGTGTGCTTTTGCATCGTAAACACGGCATCCATTGATGCTAAACAGGGCATTTGCGGAAGCTGAACCGTCGGTTTCAACGCCTGCAATGCCCGTAGAAAAGTCGGCAGTGAAGAAGGAGCGCACCCCGAAACCGCTGACTGTGTAGAACTGGTCAATCAGTTTGCCGGTGCCGCTGTGTACGATCAGACCGCCTTTGCCGTCTTCCAGCATACCGTCACCAAATGCATCAAGCACCTCAATGCAGTAGGTTTTGCCGTCTTCCAGTGTGGCTGTCTCGTTGTAGGTGGCCGCCTTGCCGTCCTCGTAGGGGCCGTATTCTTTCACGATATTGCCGTCGGCATCACGCAAGAGGAAGCGGTTTTGCGACGCACACACATCGGTGAGGAACTGGATGTTGACCGTTTCTGACGACACGGCTGGCTTCTGGAAACCGCCGCTGAGCGTGTCGCGCTCCACATCATTGCCGTTGAGCTGCTTCAGAACTATGCTGTACTTGGTCTTACCCTTGTCGGCATACGACATGGTTGCAGGGATTGTTATCGCCCCCTTGCTGAACTGGTCAATGTCACACGTCACTGTGTGGGTCTCGGTCTGGCCGTTCACCGTCACGTCAAATGTGGCTGAGGTGAGTTTCTTGCCCGAAGTGTTCTTCAGATAAGCCTCGAAGAAGTTGTAGCCATAGCGTGTTCCTATCGGCAGGTCGGGCGACTGGATTGTTGCCGACTCCGTTTCGTTGTAGTTGACGTATGCCGGCTTGCCGCCTTCCACGTTCTCCACACCGGCCTTGTCGGTCGCTACGAATGCTATGACGGTGATGTCCTCAGGCTTGACAGCCGCCGGACCCACCGAAGAGGGTAGGGTATAGACATAATCCTTGGTGAAATACTGACCCTTGAGAGCCTGTCCTTTGCTGATAGTGTCGCCCCAAACGGGAGTGATATAGTCGCGCAGCATGTGTTCATGCACATACTGGTCGCCCATGCCTCCGCCGTTTTGCGGGCCGATAATGTCGTCCTGCGTCCAAAGCACGCTCAATGTCTGAATGCCTTCGGGCGAGTCGGCTGTGTAATAACCCTCAACGTGTACGGTCAACTTGTTGGTACTACCGTCATAGGTGCTCTCCATATGAAGGTTGACCGGTGCGTCCTGCTTGTTGATGTACTGTCCGTAGGCCGTCCAAAGGGAGCGTGAAATGAAGTAAGAAGTGCCGTTGAACTGTGTGCGGTTAAGAGAACCGCACGGATAGCCAGCCTCCGCCGAGTTGAGAAATGCGGATATGCTGTCGCCCTCTGCCGTTCTGTAGTCCGGTTCTCCCTGATTAGGCTCACTGTAGCTGCCGGCATGGATACTGACAACATACGACTGGCCGGGCAAGGAGTTGAGCAATATGCGCGCCATCTTGTGCCCGTCGGGACAGTTACCGCAGTGTATGCCTGTAAATTCTTCGAGAAGTACCTTCTTCTTCTGTACGTCTGTACTTACTTTGTAGTTGGTTTGTGCAT
>CAVHML010000123.1:0-7407 GCA_963636905.1 bacterium | reverse complement strand
ATGCGATGCAAGCCCCACAAGCCATACTTTAACAATGCGTGGAATGTATAGAACACGCCATATAATAATAATGTATAGGGCGCAATTGGAGCGGACGGCGATGGCTGCGTGACGGGGAAAACGGCTTTTTCATTGCAAACAGAAAAATAAACGGCAGAAAAGTTTGCATTTTAGAAGAAAAGACATACCTTTGCAAACAGAATAACAACAAAACAAGAACATGAAGAGATTGATGAATGCATGGTGGTGGCGTAGCTCGGGATTGAAATAGTCGCGGGATACGAAGCTGTGCATATCAACTCAAGGATATCAAGAAAGGCTCGTCGTTACTGCGACGAGCCTTTTTCCGTTTAAGAACGCAAATATTGGCGGCATGAAACCTGCCGCAAGACAACATAAGAACAAGGAGACAAAACGATATGGGAAAGACATTCAAAGTTGACGAGAAAGGCTTCTACGGGGAGTTCGGCGGAGCCTACATACCCGAGATACTCTACGCCACGGTGGAGAATCTGAAGGAGCAATACCTAAGGATAATGGAGACCGAGGAGTTCCAGAAGGAATACATGTCGCTGCTGCGCGACTACGTTGGCCGCCCCTCGCCGCTCTACTACGCCAAGCGCATGAGCGAGAAATACGGCTGCCAACTGTACTTGAAGCGCGAAGACCTCAACCACACCGGCGCCCACAAGATAAACAACACCATAGGCCAGATACTGCTGGCCAAGAAGATGGGCAAGCGGCGCATCATAGCCGAGACCGGAGCGGGACAGCACGGAGTGGCCACGGCCACCGTTTGCGCGCTGATGGACATGCCTTGCGTGGTGTATCAAGGCGCGCTCGACGTGAAGCGGCAGCACACCAACGTGGAGCGAATGAGGATGCTTGGCGCCGAGGTGCGCCCCGTAACCACAGGCAACCAGACACTGAAGGACGCCACCAACGAGGCCATACGCGACTGGTGCTGCCATCCGCAGGACACCTTTTACATAATAGGCTCAACCGTTGGCCCCCACCCCTACCCCGACATGGTGGCCAGGCTGCAAAGCATAATATCGAAGGAGATAAAGGAGCAGCTCACCGAGAAGATAGGCCGCGACTATCCCGACATTCTGATGGCCTGCGTGGGCGGAGGGTCGAACGCCGCCGGAACGATATACCACTACATTGACGACGAGCGGGTGAGGATAGTGCTGGCCGAGGCCGGCGGACTGGGAGCCGACAGCGGCCACACCGCCGCCACCATACACGCCGGACGGCTGGGCATACTCCACGGCTCGCGCACGCTGGTGATGCAGACCCCCGACGGACAGATAATGGAGGCCGAGAGCATTTCGGCCGGACTCGACTACCCCGGCATCGGCCCCATGCACGCCAACCTGGCGCAGCAACACCGCGCCACGGTGCTATCCATCAACGACGACGAGGCCGTAAAGGCCGCCTACGAGCTGACCCGCATGGAGGGGATAATACCCGCGCTGGAGAGCGCCCACGCCATAGCCGCACTCGGCAAGATGAGCTTCAAGCCCGACGATGTCGTGGTGCTCACCGTGAGCGGACGCGGAGACAAGGACGTGGAAACCTATTTGTCGCACAAGGAAATGGCAGGAGAATATGGAGACTTTTAACTACACAACCCAAACGCGCACCACGCTGGCCGACCTTCACACTCCCGTGGGCGTGTATATGCGCCTGCGCGACATCCACCCGCAGAGCGCCCTCATGGAGTGCTGCGACTATCACGACGCCAACAGCAGCCGCTCGTTCATCGGCATCCACCCGCTGGCATCGATAGCGGTTGCCCACGGCGTGGCCACGGCCACCTATCCCGACGGCAGCGTGGAGCGCAACGCCATCGACGCGCAATACAGTGTTGACAAGGCCATCAACGCCTTCCTGAAGCGTTTCCACGTGGAGGGCGACAAGGCCGAGGTGTGCGGCCTGTATGGCTTCACCTCGTTCAACGCCGTGCGCTACTTCGAGAACATAGCCGTGAAGGACACCACCATGGAGCGCAACGACGCGCCCGACATATTATATATAATGTATAGGGACATCGTGGTGTTCGACCATTTCACCAACCGCATGACCATCGTCACCCTGGGCGACGCCAGCTGCATCGACGCTTTGGCCAAGCTGATGAACAAGGACAACGCCCACGCCTATCCCTTCCACGCCGTCGGCCAACCGACATCGACGCTCACCGACGAGGAGCACAAGGCCAACATCAGGCGCGGCATAAGCCACTGCCTCAGGGGCGACGTGTTCCAGATAGTGCTCTCACGCCGCTTCGTGCAACGCTACGAGGGCGACGACTTCAAGCTCTACCGCACTCTGCGCTCGGTGAACCCCTCGCCCTATCTGTTCTACTTCGACTTCGGTGGCTTCCGCATATTCGGCTCGTCGCCCGAGACCCACTGCCGCATAGAGGGGCGCAAGGCTTACATCGACCCCATAGCCGGCACGACGAAGCGCACCGGCGACGCCGAGGCCGACCGCCAAGGGGCTGAATACCTGCGCAACGACCCCAAGGAAAACGCCGAGCACGTGATGCTCGTTGACCTGGCGCGCAACGACCTTAGCCGCAACTGCCACGGAGTGAAGGTGGAGTTCTACAAGGACTTGCAGTACTACTCCCACGTGATACACCTCGTGTCGCGCGTAAGCGGCACGCTCGACGACGACGCCGACCCCGTGAAGGCGTTCATCGACACGTTTCCCGCCGGCACTCTTTCGGGTGCGCCCAAGGTGAGGGCGATGCAGCTGATAAGCCAGTATGAGCCGCACAACCGTGGCGCCTACGGCGGCTGCATAGGTTTCATCGGTCTGAACGGCGAACTCAACCAGGCCATAACCATACGCACCTTCGTGGCGCGCAACGGCGAACTGTGGTTTCAGGCTGGCGGCGGCATAGTGGCCAAGAGCAACGAGGACTACGAACTGCAAGAGGTGAACAACAAGCTGGGCGCACTGCGACGGGCAATTGCCATGGCGGAAACTTTTTGAGTGAAGAGTGAAGAACGAAGAGTGAAGAATTTAATTGCTTGAGTGGAGAGCACGAACAACAAATGATCAAGATAGCGATAATAGACAACTACGACTCGTTCACCTACAACCTGGCACACCTCGTGAAGGAGCTTGGGGCGGAGGTGACGGTGCTGCGCAACGACAAGTTCGACATAGCCGACCTTGCGCAGTACGACAAGCTGATACTGAGTCCTGGCCCTGGCATACCAAGCGAGGCCGGACTGCTCATGGACGTGATAAAGACCTATGCCGGCAAGAAGCCCATGCTCGGTGTGTGCCTTGGCCACCAGGCCATAGGCGAGGCGTTCGGCGCAAGCCTTACTAACCTGAGCGAGGTGTTCCACGGCGTGGCCACCGAGGGCGCGCAGCTTGGCAACGACCCCATATTCGCCGGTTTGCCGCAGCGCATAACCATGGGACGCTACCACTCGTGGGTGGTTTCGCGCGACGGCTTGCCCGACTGCCTTGAGATTACCGCCCTAAGCGACGAGGGACAGATAATGGGATTGAGGCATAAAAACTTTGATATCCACGGCATACAGTTCCACCCCGAGAGCGTGCTCACGCCCGACGGACGAACCATTGTGGGCAACTTTCTGAAGCTATAAGGGGCGCCTTTTCACATAAAGATAAAAACATTTATACTATGATACAGATGAAGGACATACTCAACCGCGTGCTCAACCATGAGGAACTCACACGCGAGGAGACAAAAGACATACTTGTGGGCATCACGCGCAGCGAATATCCACAGGAACAGATAACCGCACTGCTCACCGCACTGCAAATGCGCGGCATAACCGTTGACGAACTGCTGGGCTTCCGCGACGGCATACTGGAGACGGGAGTGCCCGTGCCGCTCGACTGCGACCGCTACATCGACGTGGTAGGCACCGGGGGCGACCGCAAAAACACGTTCAACATATCCACCACGGCGTGCTTCGTGATAGCCGGAGCAGGCTACAAAGTGGCCAAGCACGGCAACTACTCGGCCACAAGCACCAGCGGAGCGTCCAACGTGATAGCCAACCACGGCGTGGCCTTCACCGACGATTTGGACCGTCTGAACCGCTCCATCAACGAGTGCGGCATAGTCTATCTGCACGCCCAACTGTTTGCCAAGGCGATGAAGTTTGTAGGCCCCATACGCAAGGCTCTGCCGTTCCCCACGTGCTTCAACCTGCTCGGCCCCATCGTCAACCCCTCGAAGCCACAATGCCAACTGCTCGGCGTGGCCAACCTCGACCAGATGCGCCTTTACAGCAACGTGTATCGCCGCATAGGCATCGACTACGCCATCGTGAACAGCATCGACGGCTACGACGAGATTTCGCTCACCGGCCAGTTCAAAGTGACCACCAACGACTACGAGCGCGTGTTCAGTCCCCACGACATCGGCCTCAACACGGCTAAGCCCGAAGAGCTTGTGGCCGGAGCCACCGAGGAGGAGGCCAAGCAGATATTCGACAACGTGCTTGGCGGCACCGCCCTGCCGGCGCAGAAGGACATCGTTGTGGCCAACGCCGCCTTCGGCATACAGGTGCTCGAACGGGGCAAGAAGCCTATAGAGGAGTGCATCGACATAGCCCGCGAGTCGCTCGACAGCGGCAAGGCGCTGGCCACATTCCGAAAGTTTGTGGAAATCAACGCATAGGGCTAGACTGTGGGAGAAAACCCGTTCGCCGCATGCACGGCGGCCTATTTGACCGTGACATGACGTGAGCCATGGATTATTTTTTGTAATTTTGCGGCGCAAAAACGGAAGTTCAACCACCCGACGCGGCCAATCAATGACGAGAAAGTCACTCGCAAGCCGCTCTAACTTGAAGATTTTTCTAATGAAGAAAGTGTTTATAGCGGCTTTGCCCGTGCTTGCAGCTACGGCAGCAAACGCCAACCGTTACACTGAGATGCAACCGCTGAAGCTGACAGTTGACAGTATGCCTGCCACACTCTATGCGCAAAGTGCCGACCCGATGACGGATCTTGCCGCAGCCTCGCTCACGGCAAAGATCAAAGATGAAACAACGACGCTGACCACCTACAGGCCGGAGATAGCTCCGCAAGCCATATCAACGACCACCGTGAAGCCATATAAGGTGATGGACGACCTCACCTTTGTTGGAGTACCTATATTCGTCACTGGCATAATAGCCAAAAGCGAGAAGGCGAGCTTCAGGCAAAACACCAAAGACAAGGCGCACAGCAACACCCGACTGCTCACCGACTTCCACACCGAGATAGACAACTACACGCAGTTTGCCCCGGCAGTGCTCGCCGCCGGACTCAACTTCGCCGGTGTGGAGGGGCGCAGCGACACATGGCGCTTCCTTGCCTCCACGGCCATGTCGTATGCCATAATGGCCGGCTTCGTCAACTCCATCAAGTACACCGCACAGGAGATGCGCCCCGACGGAAGCACGCGCAACTCGTGGCCGTCGGGCCACACCGCCACGGCCTTCGTCAGCGCGTCGATACTGCACAAGGAGTATGGACTGACGCGAAGCCCCATCTACTCTGTGGCCGGCTATGCCATGGCCACCGCCACGGGCATAATGCGCGTGCTCAACAACCGCCACTGGGTGAGCGACGTGCTTAGCGGAGCCGGCATCGGTATCATGTCAACCGAGGTGGCCTATGCCTTAAGCGACATAATATTCAAAGGTAACCACCTGAAGCGCAACGACCTCAGCGGCACAACCAGTATAATAGAGAACCCCTCGTTCTTCAGCATATCAATGGGTATCGGCCTCGGAAGCCGCAACTTGTCGTTCTCGGAAAAAGACCTTTTGCTCTACGAACTGACGCCAGACGGGGCTAACACAACGTCGGGCAATGTGAAACTCAAGTTCGGCGCAGCCACTGTAGTAGGCATCGAGGGCGCATACTTCTTCAACAAGTACATTGGCGTGGGCGGACGAATGAAGGTGAGAAGTACTCCTATAAAGGGATGGAGCGACGTTTCTTCAAGATTTAAGAAGAATATTGAAAACACTTACAACCAATACAAAGACCCTGAAAATGGGCTTGGCATAGACTGGTGGATACCTACACGTGACTTAACCATCGAGTCCGACCACATAACCGAGTTTACCGCCAATGTCGGAATGTACTTCAACCTCCCTCTGTCACACAAGTTCGCCCTCGGCAGCAAACTGCTCATAGGGCGAAGCGTGATACAAGACCTTGATATGGACGCGCACTTTGCGGGAAACAAACTGGTTTCGAAGGTTGGTGGAGGTGGAGTTGAGAAAGGCGAACCCTACGACATAACATGGGACTTCATTACCGTAAGCGGCAACAACACCACGACCTACGGCACGGGACTGTCGCTGACATACGCCTACAAGTCGAACTTCTCGTGGAAACTGTTTATTGACTACGACTTCACGCGCAAGCGCTACACCATGAACTTGAACCAAGGTGAGTTCCTCAGGTATGCTGACCCGCAGCTTTACGAAAGCTACTGCAACGACTACGACTACCTCAAGCTAAACCACAACGGCACCAATCTGCAGACAACGACAAAGAAGAACATGAACAACTTTGTCATCGGCGGCGCATTCTGCGTGTCGTTCTGACGCAAAGGCGCTTGCTCAGACAAAAAGAAGAGAACAAAATATATGAAAGACGTACTCGACGAGATAGTGGCGTGGAAACGCATTGAGGTGGAGAGGGCGAAAAGCCTTGTAGCCGAAAGGGAAATCCACGCAATGGTGGAGCACATGCTTGGCGGCGAGGTGCCGTCGATGGCCAACGCCATAAGGCAGTCGGCCACGGGCATCATTGCCGAGTTTAAGCGCAAGTCGCCCTCAAAGGGATGGATAAAGGAGGACGGACGCGCCGATGCCATCCCCCTTAGCTACCAAAGCAACGGGGCGGCGGCCATAAGCATACTCACCGACGAGAAGTATTTCGGCGGCTGCGACGAGTTCATCGCCACGGCACGCCAGAGCGGAGTGACCATCCCCGTGCTCTACAAGAACTTCGTTATCGACGAGTACCAGCTGTTTCAGGCGCGGCTTTGCGGAGCGTCGGCGGTGCTGCTGATAGCCGCCTGCCTCACCAAGAGCGAATATAGGCAACTGCAGCACACGGCTCATGAGCTGCAACTGGAGGTGCTGCTCGAAACGCACAGCACGCCCGAAGTTGAGTATGCCGACCACGAGCCTGACCTCTGCGGGGTGAACAACCGCAACCTCGGCACCTTCATAACCGACGTTGGCAACTCGATGCGCCTGGCGGCGATGCTCCCGCAGGGCATCGTGAGGGTGAGCGAGAGCGGCATATCCAATCCGCAGACGATATGCAACCTGAAAAAGGCCGGATACGACGGCTTCCTCATTGGCGAGAACTTCATGAAGACCGACAACCCCGGAC
>CAVHML010000122.1:0-7469 GCA_963636905.1 bacterium | reverse complement strand
CCCTAAGACCTCCATTGCCGCCTTTTGCCCTCGAAACCATACCTTGTTGACTGTATAAATGCCCTGAAGCACCCGTCAGCTGCCGCCTTTTGTTATCGGCAAGGCTGCCTTATGGCCTCGAAGAGGCCGCACCTCAGTAACCCCACGTGCAGCGTTAGCGGAACGTGGGGTATATGTAGCGGTGCTAACATCGGCTTCGAAGATGCCGCACAACTGCGGAAAGCCGGCAAAGGATTGCGGAAAGGGTGACGAATGGCTGTGGGTAAGACCGGAAATATGCCTGTTTGCGAAACGTGCCAACGTCCTTTCCCCTCACTTAATGCCATCTTTATGGTTGGCAAACAACAATAATATAGTAAATTTGCAGTTGCTACATTGATAAAGAACCTACGGGTATGATGCGCCATATACTCCTGACGATACTGGCATTGGCCTTGTCCTTTGCATCGGTCTGCACACTTGCGGTCGGAAAGCCGAAGCCTGCACAGGCCATGCGTCTTGTCAATGTGGCGTATCTCCCTGCTACTGTGGAGCAAAACTGTCTGCTCATAGACAAACACGGTATGCTTTGGCTCGGAACCAATTCGGGTGTGAAGTCATACGACGGCTACCGCTTTGTCACCTATCGCAGCGATGCCATGTCGCCGGGACTGCTTCCCAACAATTCCGTGCTCTCTTTGGCTGAAGACAAGGGCGACCGCCTCTGGATAGGCACACGCAACGGATTGGTGTGCATGGACAGGAAGTCAGGAAAATTCACCACTTATCACATGAAAAAGCCGTCGCAAAGGGAGATTTATACCCTCTTTGTGTCAAACGACGGCACGCTCTGGATAGGCACTGACGGTGGTGTGGTGTGCTGCAACCCCGACAAGCGCACATTTACTTATCTTGACGCAGACAATACCGTTGTCATCGACTCCGACGGAAAACGCCAACGGCTGTGGTCATTCAGCGCAAAATCGTTTGCTGAAGCCCCCAATGGAGACATCTATATCGGTTCATGGTCCAACAAGATATATCGCTATGACAGAAAAAAACGCCTGATGCACAGTTTTAGCATAGGCGGCGGTTCAGAGATGGAGGCCACCTACCAGCTCATGTTCGACCCTCGTGGAAGGTTGTGGGTGAGCACTTGGGGCGACGGAGTGAAGTGCCTGACTCGTCCGGGCACGCCCAACGACCCGGGACAGGTGGACTTATACAAAGGCAACAAGGCACATTCCACAAGCTACAAACTCATATACGACCCTGTGGCCCACACCGTTTGGAGTTGTTCGCGCAACGGTGTGGGCATAATTGACGCCAACAACCTTGACAAAGGTTTCGTCTTGTATGACAAGATAGCCGACGGCAGTGGCGCAAAACTGACCAATGCTGTGGATCTGGCCACAGACGGCAGCGGAAACATCTGGGTGCTAACCTTGAACAACGGCCTTTTCCGCATCGACACGCGCCCGTCACCGTTCACGGTATTGCCGGTTTTGGACGGCAAACTATCCGACAGGAGAATCCACTCCATGTATACTTCTGACGGCAACCGCTTCTGGTTGTCAACGGCACCGTTCGGTGTTGTACTGTATGACCGCACCTCGCAGCGTACAGTGGAGAACGAGACCACCAAAGCGCTGGCTTCACTTCCCTATAATATAGCCCACACACACGTATCGTGCATAACGGAACGGAGACCTGACGAGTTGTGGCTGGCAAGCAACGGCCACGGCATCATATCGATAAGCCACGGCAAGGCAGAACTGAAGAACTGCTCCAACTGCCAGTATGTCAAGGACGACTATGTGAAAGCCTTGTGCCGGTTGCGCAACGGAACGATGGCCATAGGCGAACGCCACCACCTCTCTTTCCTTTCACCTGCGGGTGAAAGCCGCACGCTTGATACCGACTTGGACGTGTGCGAAATCTATGAAGACCGCAGTGGCAACGTGTGGGTGGCAACGGAAAACAAGGGAATCTTGCGTCTAAGCGGGAACCTGATGCGCCCTAAGGAGACACAATGCAGATATTATAATCCACAGAACGGCAAATTCCCGGTAAGCGATGCCATACAGTGCATGGAAGACTCGCACGGTGATGTCTGGGCAATATCCAACAGCGGCGGATTGTTTCTTCTTGACCGCAAGGGCGACCGCTTCGACAACTTCAGCAACAGTCTGCATTGGGGACTCGACCGTGTGTTTTCCATACAGGAAGACAAGGCTCGACGGTTGTGGATTACCACGGAAAACGCCCTCGTGTGCCTGTCGCAAGAGCCGAACGGACAGATTGGCTACTCCACATACACCAGTGAGAACGGTCTGGGCGACATCGTTTTTCTGCCAATGTCCAGTCTGCGGGCAGGAAACGAACTGTACTTCGGGTCGGGCGGCAATATAATAGGTATAAACACCGAAGCCACAGGCAAGGCTCGCCAAGCGGCAAGAAGCGGCGTGGTGGTGACCGACCTTATAATAGACGGACACCGCTATGCAGAGCTTGATTCAACGGAACGAGTCAGGCTCGGACGCTACACACCACAGTATTTGAGGGAGATAACCATACCTGCGGCGGTCAACAAGTTCTCTGTTGAGTTTGCCCTATTGGCCTATACCAACACCCAACAGTGCAAGTACGCCTACTTTCTTGAGGGCTACGATAACGAATGGCACTATGCTGACGCCACAGTCCGACAGGCTTCGTTTGAAAACATGCCTTCAGGACGCTACAAGCTGCACATCAAGGCCGCTGACAGTGACGGCCGGTGGACGGAGATGCCCTACTCGCTCTCCATACGGGTACTTCCACCGTGGTACGCCTCCACATTGGCATACATAGCCTATCTGTTGCTGGCCGTGGCGTGCGTCTTTTTTGCCGCCATGTGGTATCAGAGGCATCTGCGCACCAAAAACCGCTTGCAGATGGCAGTAGTTTTCACCAACATAGCCCACGAGTTGCTCACGCCGCTCACCGTAATATCGGTGTCAGCGGACAGTATCGGACGTGAAAACCCGGCAGCCGGCGGTCATGTGGCACTCATTCACAACAACATAAACCGCCTGACGCGCATGCTTCGGCAGATACTTGAGGTCAGAAAGGCGCAGGCTGGCAAACTCAAGCTGAAGGTAAGCGAGGCTCTGCTCGGGGAGTTTTGCCAGGAAACAGTGAAAAACCTGACACCTATCTTCAACCAACGCGGTTTGAAACTGACGCTGTCAATAGACTGCAGAGACACGAAAGCATGGTTCGATAGCGACAAACTGGAGAAGATAATATACAATCTGCTGAGCAATGCCGCCAAATATTCCAAGGAAAACGGTACGGTACGTTTCTCCATCTGCGTCAATGGCAACACGGCAACGCTGCAAGTGGAAGACAACGGCATAGGCATTTCAAGTGACAAACAGAAGCATCTCTACGACAGGTTTCTTGATGGCGACTACCGCAGAATGAATGTAGGTGGCACAGGCATCGGGTTGTCGCTCGTGCGCGACCTTACGCGGCTGCACCACGGCAGGATAAAGTGCGAAAGCGAGGAAGGCATCGGCACAACATTTACCGTAACCTTTCCAACAGACCGTGACAGCTACTCTGCAGATGAGATTGACGACGCTCCGAAGTCGGCTATGCAGTGTTCGGAAATGGACTTGCTTGGCGGAAAAAACGGGTTGTATCCTGACAACGCGACTACCTTGCAAGAACATTCAAAGGTATCGTCGGACAAAGAGACAAACACAGACGATGACCGCGAAAAGGAATATTCGGTGCTGCTTGTGGAGGACAATGTGGAGCTGTTGAGGCTTATGGAGAACCTGCTTGCGCAACACTTCAAGGTGAAAACGGCAACGAACGGCGAGAAAGCGCAGCGGATTATACAGAAAACCGCGCTTGACGTGGTGGTGACAGACGTGATGATGCCCGTAATGGACGGCATTGAGCTGACGCAATGGATAAAGGGAAGCTCCGGATACTCGCATCTTCCGGTGATAATGCTTACAGCCAAGGTGCAAAGCGAATACCGCAACCAAGGCTATCGGGCTGGTGCCGACGACTATATAGCCAAGCCGTTTGCCGTGGGCGACCTGCTTGTGCGCATAGACAGTATCATCGCCAACCGTGAACGCATACGCCGCAGGTTTGAAGCGCAGACGGATTTTGTTGTGGAGGAGCAGCATTACAGCAGTCCCGACAAACTGTTTCTCGAAAGCGTCATAGCCAAAATCAGGGAGAATCTGGCCGACAGCGATTACGGGCGAGAGCAACTTGCAGCAGACCTTTGCGTCAGCAGCAGTTCGCTCTACAACAAGCTCCGCGCCATGACCGGCAAGAACATAACCGGCTTTATCGCCAGTATACGACTGAAGCAGGCTTGCAGAATATTGCAGGCAGAGCCTGACATACGCATCAGCGAGCTGGCCTATCGTGTGGGTTTTGCCACTCCGCGCTATTTCTCGCAGTGTTTCAAGAAAGAGTTTGGCATGCTGGTCAAGGACTATGTGGACAGGAACATAAGGCCCGGGGACGGCAATGACAATGACAGAACCGACAACTCTGGCACTTATAATAACGGAAAAGGTACAACAAATAACGATGCATGCACATAACATCATTAAGGTTTTGAGTATCTTTGTCCCTACCATAAGCAACTACAAAACTGCATAAGCAACTACAAACCGATATAATTATGAAAAATACGAAAAAGCTTTTGATTGGCATTGCAGCCGCAGCCGCACTTGCCTTATCGCCCTTGTCGGCATCGGCTGCATCCCGAAGCGGAGGTTCGTTTACCGCAGGCGACAAGACATTTCTGCTCAACGGCAAGCCTTTTGTGGTCAAGGCCGCCGAACTGCACTACCCGCGCATACCCCGGCAGTACTGGGAGCACCGTATAAAGATGTGCAAGGCTCTCGGCATGAACACCGTGTGCCTGTATGTATTCTGGAACATCCATGAGCAAAAGGAGAACCAGTTTGACTTCACCGGGCAGAACGATGTGGCCGAATTTTGCCGTCTTGCGCAGAAGAACGGAATGTATGTCATAGTGCGTCCAGGCCCTTACGTGTGTGCCGAATGGGAAATGGGAGGTCTGCCGTGGTGGCTTCTGAAGAAGAAAGACATTCGTTTGCGCGAGCCAGACCCGTATTTCATGGAACGTGTTGACCTGTTTGAGCAGAAAGTAGCCGAACAGTTGTCGCCGCTGACCATACAGAATGGTGGCCCGATTATAATGGTTCAGGTGGAAAACGAGTACGGAAGCTACGGCACAAACAAGGAGTATGTGGGCAAGATACGTGACTCCTTGCGCAAATACTGGAACACTTCTTCGGGAAAGGCGGCAGACGGAAAGGCCGATAACCAGCTTGCAATGTTCCAATGCGACTGGAATTCAAACTTTGAGCGCAACGCTTTGCCCGACCTTGTGTGGACGATGAACTTCGGAACGGGCGCAGACATCGACAAACAGTTCAGCCGTCTGCGTGAGGTCAGGCCCAATTCGCCGCTGATGTGCTCCGAGTTTTGGAGCGGATGGTTTGACAAATGGGGCGCACGCCACGAGACGCGTCCGGCAAAGGACATGGTCGGCGGCATCGACGAGATGCTTTCCAAGGGCATATCGTTCTCGCTCTACATGACTCACGGCGGCACGAGCTTCGGCCATTGGGCAGGAGCCAACTCTCCGGGCTTCGCTCCCGATGTGACGTCCTACGATTATGACGCTCCAATCAACGAATACGGCCAGCCCACGGAGAAATTCTGGCTGCTCAGAAAGACCCTTCAGAAGTATTCGGAGACCAGATTGCCCGACGTACCCAAGGCTCCGGCGCAGATAGTGGAAGTTCCACGGTTTGCCCTGACCGAGTATGCCCCTCTGACGTGCGGCATCAGCAACACGTTCACAGGCCGCGACCTCAAGACCTTTGAAGAGATGGACATGGGATGGGGAAGCGCCGTCTATGAGACCACCCTGCCCGCTATCGACAAGCAGAGTCTGCTCGCCATAAGCGACGCACACGACTTTGCCCAAGTGTTTGTTGACGGCAAATACATCGGAAAGATAGACCGTGTGAAGAACGAAAAGGCCCTTAGCCTGCCTGCGGTGAAGCGCGGAGCAAAGCTTTCGATACTCGTTGAGGCCATGGGGCGCATCAATTTCGGACGTGCCATCAAGGATTTCAAGGGCATAACAGACAAGGTTTCCATTGAAACCGAGTGCGACGGCCACAGCGTGACGTATGATTTGCACAACTGGAACATATCTCTCATTCCCGACGATTACGCCACCGCGCAAAAGGCTCTTGCCAAAGCCGCAACCAAGGACGCCGGCAAGGGCGCAGCAGGCTACTATCGGGGCACATTCAAGCTGAAGAAAGTCGGCGACACCTTCCTCGACTTCGAGACTTGGGGCAAGGGACAGGTGTATGTGAACGGCCATCCCCTGGGGCGTATATGGAGCATCGGTCCGCAGCAGACCCTTTACTGCCCCGGCGTATGGCTCAAAAAGGGCGTCAACGAAGTGGTGGTGCTCGACGTTGTAGGTCCAAAGCAAACCGTTGTTTGGGGACAAAACAAGCCTGAACTCAACAAGCTCCAGCTTGAAAAGAGCAACAAGCACAACAGCATAGGCGACAAGCCCGACCTCAATTCCGCCACTCCCGTGCTTGTCGGAGCGATGGCTTCGGGCAACGGATGGCAGACGCTGAAGTTCAAGACTCCGGCCAAGGGACGCTATCTCGCGCTCCAGTGTCTGGACACGCACGGCTCCGAACCGCTCGCAATAGCCGAACTCTACCTCAACGACCCGCAGGGCAAGCGCATAAGCCGCGAGCAGTGGAGCGTGAAGTATGCCGACTCTGAGAACGAAAACGGCAACCATACGGGCGACAAAGCGTTCGACTTGCAGGAGTCAACCTATTGGCAGACGGAGAAAAACTCCAGCTTCCCCCACCTGATTGTGATTGACCTTGGGGCTGAATATACCGTAGGCGCAATAGAGTATCTGCCACGTATGGAGCAGGGAGCACCGGGAAGCCTGAAGAACTTCAAGGCGTTCGTGTACAAGTGAAGAGTGAAGAACGAAGAGTGAAGAATGAGGAATGAAGAATGCTGCGCCATTTGAATGAAGAATGAAGAATGCTTGCGCCCTGAAAGGGCTGGGCACTCCATAGCCCAGGGCAACGCCTTGGGTAACAGACAGAAAGGCAACTCAACGCCCTGTAAGGGCAAAAGTCTATAGTCAATTGGCGAGTGTTTATATACTTTTGCCCTTACAGGGCGCATTGCCGCATACAACCACAAAACCCGGGGCGTTGCCCCGGGCTATGTAGTCGCTGGGCTTTCAGCCCGCAAGTTACCTTCCAGCCCACTACATTTGCGCAGCCCATTCTTCATTGGCTTTGGCTTTCCTTTCAGCCGCCGACCGTTGGTTCTTCACTCTTCACTCGGTCGTGGTAGCCGTGGTCTCCGTTTTGTTTGGATAT
>CAVHML010000121.1:3011-7549 GCA_963636905.1 bacterium | reverse complement strand
TGTGCAACGATAGAATACTTTTTGAAAGCCCCTTGCCGTGCAATTGCCGCAAATCCGGCGGTAGCAAATGCCTATTATAATAATGTATAATCCTTAACTCCTGCCACTTGACTAATTCCAACTTTTTCAGGCTTTCTCCGATTTTCTTGTCAAGGTCGTCTGTCTTGAACCTTGTTCCCCTTCAGGTGTCATTAGCAACCGTTCTCTTTTTCCGGCAAACGTATATCATCGGAAATCGTTGACTGTGGAATAGCACCCTCTTTCTCTTTGCGAAGTTCTTCCAACACTTTGCCTTTGTAAGAGAAATATTTTGCTCCTTGATATGCATTAGAATGGTTTCTCTTTTCTTCAGGCATAAATGTACCGGCAAAAGGAGACAGCTTATAAATGCGATTGTCATATTCAATGGAATCATCCGAAGCGACTTTCACTTCAACGCCTGTAGGAGTGAAAACAATATTTTCCCCGATTTTGATGCCTACCATGCTGAATTTGAAGCGAGGACGCTTCGGTTTCACGGCATCGTTTGTGTCAGGTTTTTCTGGTTCTTGACTTTTCTTAGGTCTGTTTTTCTCGTATTCCACCACTTCAGCATCATCTATAGTCAGGGCTATGTCTCTAAAAATATCAAGGGCTATTTGTGGCGACACGTTGAAAAATTCACGATTTTGCCGGATGCGCAAATCTGTAAGTCGGTCAATTGTCTTGTGTACCAGTTTTTCTACCTCGTTGAACTTGACCGTTTTTATAGTAGCAAAAATCTCGAAAGGCAATGGCACTGCTGTATTGTCCAGTTCCTTGGAACGGACATCAACAGGACGCGAACTTTTGCCTATTTTCACCCAGTCTTCACGAAAGCTCGGATTGGTCAAGATATATACGTATCCTATTTCTCCTTTATTGTTCTCCATTTGCAAATTCTGCATCTATTCGTTTACATTATTATAATAAGTAGGAGGAATTAGCCCCACCAACAAATATGAATGAAAAGTTGCACATATTGCTGACTTTTAGCAGCCCAGAAGAATCCGAGCCATTCAGTCAATGTCACCAAATGTGTAACCTTTATACAAAGGTTATCAAAATACTTGATATATGCAAGCAATTCTAAGAAAATCGGCAATCGGTCAACATGTTTTTATCAATTCCTCATCGGTCAAGAAAAATGTCGTAGTTGTTCAAAGATGTACGCAATCATTGGCAAAGGTCATATAGGTCTTTGCCGAAAATGTATGCAATCTTTTTGAACGAAAATGTAGGTTGGGCTAAGCTGTTGGCGCACAGAAGTTTTGCAAGAACCTCTCTTTGCGGGCGGAAACGCCGATTTTTGTAGTGACTTTGCCGTAGAGCTTCTGATGTTTGCAGCGCGGTTTTGCGGCAAGATACGAGCAACAAAGCGGCGACCCTCACAGGCCACCGCTTTATATCTTCAATAGGTATTAGTCTTTTAAGGTAAAAAGATTGTTTTCAGGATAACGGTTACAAAGATATGCCTTTTCTCTTTAACTGCAAAAACATTTCTTTGTTATTTTTCGACAAAATGTGTTGTGTGGGAGCACAGCCCGTTTTTCGTTGGGGGAAAGGCCGGGTCTTAGGGTAAAGATTGGGCGGTACGGGTCGTAAATGCCATGCTCATGATGCGTAAACGCTGTGTTTACGAGTCATAAATGCCATACTTATGATGTGTAAATGCCGTGTTTACGATGTGCAAATGCCATGTTTACGGGTGCTAAATGCCGTGTTTGCGGATTGTAATTGGACGGAGGGGGCATTGAAAGGGAGTGTGGCATGGGTTGAAACGGGTGCAGGGATGTGGCGGAAAGGCATGGGTGATGAGAGGAAAGGCATGGGTGATGAGGTGAAAGAGGCTTCAGTTAAAGGCATAAAAAGTCCTCTGCCAAAGGCGGATATTCATGTTCCAAAACACAGAAAAAGGCTGTTGAAACAGGATAATTGGCGTTTTTTGCTTGAAAAGTCTTTCCATGAAAACATTTTTGGAGTAACTTTGCAGCCATAAATTGCCATATATAATATGTATGAGACGGTTTCCGCATATAAATAAAGGTATGGAAACGGCTTCCACGGGGCTGCCTTTGCTGCTTGTGGCCGTGGTCTGCGCATTGCTGACGGGCTGTTTCAAGGACGAGCCGGCCAACTCCGAGTGCGACATTATGGCTGCCTGGGTGCATGTGGACGACCCTTCAAAGGCGTTTTTCAGCCTTACCGATACGCTTGTCGGCGTTCAGTCGGACAAAAATGCAATAGAATTTAATGTAAGGGAGGGCACTGACCTGACGGCAATGGCACCCTTGTTCGCCATAACCGACGGAGCCAAGATAGAGCCGGCAAGCGGTTCGACGCACGATTTCAGCGACGGACGGCAGGTGAGCTACCGCGTTACGTCGGAAGACGGAGCGTGGCATCGTGACTATACCGTAGCGTTCAAGCCGGAAAAGCGGGTTGTGGGTGACACGGTGTGCTTCGATTTCGAGCAGTACTCGCTCGACGGCAAGTATTATGTGTGGAGCGATCCCAACCCATACTGCACTTGGGCGACGGGCAATGCCGGCTTTGCCATAGCTCGAAGCAGTGCCAAATCTGACGAATATCCCTCGGTGGCGATGGCTGAAGGCTATGACGGTGCTGCCGTAGCCCTTGAGACGCGCGACACAGGGCTGTTTGGCGTTATGGGCGGAATGAGGCTTGCTGCCGGCAACTTGTTCCTCGGCACGTTCGATGCCACCAATGCCCTTAGCGGCAATGCCCTTGTTGCCACCAAGTTCGGGGTGCGTTTCGACCGTAAACCGATTAAGCTGACAGGCTATTACACCTACCGGCCTGGTGCAAAGTATCAGGACAAGGACGGCAAAGAGGTGCCGGAACTCACCGATTCGGCCGCCATCTATGCCGTGATGTTCCGCAATCACGACTCTGAAGGCAACGCCATAGTGCTCGACGGAAGCAACATTCAGAGCAGCGAACACATCGTCGGCATGGCGCGCATGAGCAAGATCGCCCCTGTAGATGAGTGGACTCCGTTTGAAATAGCGTTCGACTACACTTCGGAAATAGACTTCCAACTGCTGCGCAACTACGGGTATAACATCACCGTAGTGTTCTCTTCGAGCAAGGACGGCGACCTGTTTCAGGGTGCCATCGGCAGCAAACTGTGTATAGACAAGGTCAGACTTATATGCGAAAAACCGGAATGAAGACCAAGATACTGCTGATTGTCGCAGTGCTGGCCGGCAAGTTTGCCACGGAAATGCGTGCCGGGGGCATCACCGAAAACCTGAACTACTCCGTGCGCTTGGGCTATAACATAGGCGGAACCGCTCCCGTGGGCATGCCGGCCACCATACGCAGTCTCGAGAAGTTTGAGCTTCAGGGCAACTTCCTGCTGGGTTTCGACGTGCAAAAGGACTTCTGGGGCGACTGGGGGCTTATGACAGGACTGCGGTATGAGAAGAAAGGCATGAAGATAGACGCCAAAGTGAAGAGCTATCACATGGAGATAGTGCGCGGAGGCGACCGGCTGTCGGGCAATTTCACGGGCAACAACGTGAGCGAAGCCGACCTCCAGACGATAACACTGCCCGTGCTGGCCACGTTCAAGCCGTCGGAAAGGGTGACGCTGAAGCTCGGTCCCTATGTGTCATATGTCAACACGCGGGTGTTCAAGGGCTATGCCTACAACGGCTACCTGCGCGTCGGCGACCCGACAGGACAGAAGATAAACATCGGATCGGATGCGGAAACGCGCGGCACATACGACTTCAGCGACGACCTGCGCCGCTTTCAGTTCGGCATAGATGCCGGAGTTGACTGGCGCATCTACCGCCGTTGGGGCGTTTATGCCGACCTCTCGTGGGGGCTGACGGGTGTATTCAAAAGCGACTTCAAAGCGGTTGAGCAGACGCTTTATCCCATATTCGGATCGTTAGGCGTGGTCTATCGGCTGAAATAGCAGCCTCACCGTGCCGGAAAGGCAACGCTCCGCAGCACGGAAGACAGGGCTTGGCACGCATCAACGGCAAGGATGACATACACAAACTGTATGCTTGATATACATTATTAATATAAAAGACAAACAAAGAGAGAAAGGTAAGAAGATGAAGAAACTATTTACTCTGGTTGTCTCTGCGGCAGTTTCGCTGTGCGCAATGGCAACCGACTACACCGACACGTTGGTGGTAACGGTAAACGGAGTGTCGTCTGCACAGAAGGCAACCATCAGTGCCACCAAGAAAGAGAACGGGAATTACGCCCTGTCCCTCAAGAATTTCATACTTAAAATGGGCGCAGACCAGATGCCGGTGGGCAACATAGAGATGGGTGATGTCGCAGCCGTTGACTTCGGCACGGGATTTACTTTCCTGAACTGCGAAAGTACTGTGCCCATAACGGCCGGTGACGACCCTAACGTTGAAACTTGGGTAGGCCCGACGATGATTGGCCAGGTGCCGGTGGTCATGTCAGGCAAGCTGTTCGGCGACAAGCTGTACACAGTGATTGACATAGACCTGTCAACGTCGCTC
>CAVHML010000121.1:0-2570 GCA_963636905.1 bacterium | reverse complement strand
CAGGGCACAATAGCCAACCCGGAGAACAAGTATGCCACGATTAGCGCAGCCATAACCAACGGCGGCTACTACCAAGATCCCGGCGACTCGCTGAAAACCAGCGTGATCGGGCGCGGAAGCAACACCAAGATAGAGAGCAACGGCAATGTATGGCAGCGTGTGACCATGCCTTTCGACTATGAAGCCTACAAGGGCAATGACTCAATAGTAAAGGCTATTCTCGTTACCATATCCACTAATGCGGAGCCGGGTGTGGGAAGCACTGACAGCAAGACACCTGACTCGCTGCTCATAGACGACCTTAGTCTCATCTACAACGCCAAGCTGGCATCGCTCAACGTGCCGGACTTCAATAAGGACGTGATGGAATACACCGTTGAACGCAATGGTGAATACACCGTTTCCGACATAAAGGCTGTGGCAGACGGCCATGGTGCGTTTATGGTCATGGACGCTATAGACGTGGAAGGCGGTGTAAAGGCTACCGTAAGGGTCATATCAGGCGACCTGCTCACCACCAATGTATATACCATCAACGTGAAAGGTGCAAACACATCGGCCATCAACGCAGTGAAAGGCAAGGCCGACAAGAGCGTGGTGGCTGTGTATAACCTCAGCGGACAGCGCGTTGGCTCCATGCTCAACGGCGAGGTGTATATCCAGAAGCTCGCCGACGGCACCACAGTCAAGGTGGTGAAGCGTTAACAACACACCGCTGAAGCCCTCCAATACGGGACTTCGCAAAAAAACAAAGGCGGATGGAGCAACTGCTCCGTCCGCCTTTTGCATATATGCCGGGCGACTGTGCGCACCGGGCATCCGTTTCCGCAGCGAGAGGCCAAGGGTTGGCTTTTGCCAAACAGGCCGTTTACGATACGTAAATGCCACACTTACGGTACGTAAATGCCCCGTTTACGCATCGCAAACGGCCTCTTTTTCCACACCCACGGTTGGCACGGGCTTTGCAAACGCCGCACCGGCATTTTTCAGAACCGCCGTCAACAAATAAACAGGCGATGCTTTGCCCCGAATAATAAAATGATTAAATTTGCACACAAAGAATGTATTAACGGATATAACTACACAGATAAAGTAAATGAAAACTGTTTTCGATTTCTCTGTCAAAGACAGAAAAGGCAAGGATGTGGCTCTGAAAGAGTATGCCAACGAAGTGCTGCTCATAGTGAACACGGCAACCAAGTGCGGCTTCACGCCACAATATGAGGAGCTGGAAAAACTGTACGAGAAGTACCACAGCCAGGGTTTCGAGATACTTGACTTCCCCTGCAACCAGTTCGGACAGCAGGCTCCGGGCACCGACGAGTCGATACACCAGTTCTGCAAGCTGACCTACGGCACGGAATTCCCCCGCTTCAAGAAGATAAAGGTGAACGGCGACGACGCTGACCCGCTCTACAAATTCCTCAAAGAGCAGCAAGGCTTTGCCGGATGGGACGCCAATCATCCGCTCACCCCGATACTTGACGAGATGCTGAGCAAGGCTGACCCCAACTACAAGGAGAGTGCCGACATAAAGTGGAACTTCACAAAGTTCCTTACCAACAAGCTCGGCATGGTTGTGGCTCGCTTTGAACCCACAGAGAGCATCGAGAACATATCTGCAAAGATTGAGGAACTGCTGAAATAAGGGTGGAGTCTAAGGTTATGACACAGACAACGGAACATACAAAATGCCTCATCGTGGGCAGCGGCCCTGCCGGATACACGGCGGCCATCTATGCGGCAAGGGCCAACCTGAAGCCCATAGAGTATAGCGGACTGCAACCCGGCGGACAGCTCACGCAGACCACCACGGTGGAAAACTTCCCGGGCTATCCGCAGGGAGTGGACGGCAACCAGATGATGATGGACATAAGGGAGCAGGCCGAACGCTTCGGAGCCGACATAAGAGACGGCGAGATAGTGGAGGCCGACCTGTCGGCTGCGCCCTACAAACTGACAACAGAGGACGGCCACGTGATTGAGGCCGACACGGTAATCATAGCCACAGGTGCGTCGGCAAAGTACTTGGGACTGGACGACGAGCGCAAATACAACGGCCAGGGGGTGTCGGCATGCGCCACGTGCGATGGTTTCTTCTACCGCAAGAAGACCGTAGCCGTTGTGGGCGGCGGCGACACGGCCTGCGAGGATGCTCTCTATCTTTCAGGACTGGCCAAGAAGGTGTATCTGATTGTGCGCAAGCCCTATCTGAGGGCATCCGACGTGATGCAGCAGAGGGTGAGGCAGACCGAAAACATCGAGATACTGTTTGAGCACAACGCCATAGGACTCTACGGCGACAACGGGGTTGAGGGTGCCCACCTGCTGAAGCGCAAGGGCGAACCCGACGAGGAGCGCATAGACATAGCCATCGACGGCTTCTTCCTCGCCATCGGCCACAAGCCCAACAGCGACGTTTTCAAGCAGTGGCTGGACACCGACGAGCAGGGATACCTGAAGAAGACCGACGGAACTCCGCGCACTAAGATACCCGGAGTGTTCGTTGCGGGCGACGTAGCCGACCCCAACTACCGCCAAGCCATCACCGCCGCCGGCTCAGGATGCCA
>CAVHML010000120.1:3500-7590 GCA_963636905.1 bacterium | reverse complement strand
GCCTCGTTGCTCAACGGGAGGTGGACAGCCATCTGGTCACCGTCGAAGTCGGCGTTGAACGCCGTACAGGCCAGCGGATGGAGCTGTATGGCCTTGCCCTCAATGAGCTTAGGCTGGAACGCCTGAATACCAAGGCGGTGAAGTGTCGGGGCGCGGTTGAGCAGTACGGGATGTCCTTTCATCACATTTTCAAGAATATCCCAGATTACAGGCTCGCGGCGGTCAACGATTTTCTTCGCACTCTTAACCGTTTTCACTATGCCGCGCTCAATGAGCTTGCGTATGATGAACGGTTTGTAAAGCTCAGCGGCCATGAGCTTGGGCAGACCGCACTCACCCATCTTCAGCTCGGGGCCTACCACGATGACTGAACGGGCTGAGTAGTCAACACGCTTGCCGAGAAGGTTTTGGCGGAAGCGTCCGGCCTTGCCTTTCAGAGAGTCTGACAACGACTTCAACGGACGGTTGCTTTCGCTCTTGACCGCACTGCTCTTGCGAGAATTGTCAAACAGACTGTCAACGGCTTCCTGAAGCATACGCTTCTCGTTGCGCAGGATGACCTCAGGAGCCTTAATCTCTATAAGCCTCTTCAAGCGGTTGTTGCGGATAATGACGCGGCGATAGAGATCGTTGAGGTCGGATGTGGCAAAACGTCCGCCATCGAGCGGAACAAGGGGACGAAGTTCTGGCGGTATAACCGGGAGAATCTTCATTATCATCCACTCGGGACGGTTGATGTCCTTGCTGCCACGGAATGCCTCAACCACCTGCAGACGCTTCAAAGCCTCGTTCTTGCGCTGCATGGAAGAGTCGCTGTTGGCGCGGTCGCGCAACTCATAGGACAGCGAATCGAGATCCAAGCGTGAGAGAAGATCCTGAATAGCCTCTGCACCCATCTTGGCGATGAACTTGTTGGGGTCGGAATCGTCGAGCAAATTGTTGTCCTGCGAAACCTGGTTGTCCAGTATGTCGTTGTATTCGTCCTCGGAAATGAGGTCATACGCATTGGCTCCGGGAACATCGTTGCCCTCCGCATCCTTCTTGCCGGCCATAGCACCGGGCTGGATGACCACGTAACGCTCGTAATAGATGATGGCATCGAGCTTCTTAGTGGGCAGTCCGAGCAGATAGCCAATCTTGTTGGGCAACGAACGGAAGTACCATATATGTGCAACAGGCACCACCAGTTCGATGTGTCCCGTGCGCTCGCGGCGTACTTTCTTCTCTGTCACCTCAACACCGCAACGGTCGCAGACTATACCTTTGTAGCGTATGCGCTTGTACTTGCCGCAGGCGCACTCGTAGTCCTTGGTCGGGCCGAAGATGCGCTCGCAGAACAATCCGTCACGTTCCGGCTTGTAGGTGCGGTAGTTGATGGTTTCGGGTTTGGTAACTTCGCCATACGAACTCTCAAGTATCTCTTCCGGGGAAGCGAGTCCGATGGTTATCTTGGTGAAATTACTCTTTATCTTTGAATCTTTCTTGAAAGCCATATTTACTTTATTGTATATTATTCGTGAAGAACTGCATTTACGTCATCAATCGAGAGTAACGCTCAAACCAAGTCCCTTCAATTCGTGCAGAAGCACGTTCAGCGACTCCGGTATGCCCGGTGTCGGCATCGGTTCGCCCTTGACGATAGCCTCGTAAGCCTTGCTTCGTCCGGCAACGTCATCGGACTTGACGGTAAGAATCTCCTGCAGTACATGGCTTGCGCCGAATGCCTCAAGAGCCCAAACCTCCATCTCTCCGAAACGCTGTCCTCCGAACTGTGCCTTACCACCGAGCGGTTGCTGTGTGATAAGTGAGTACGGGCCGATGGAACGTGCGTGCATCTTGTCCTCGACCATGTGGCCGAGCTTGAGGAAATACGTGATACCCACGGTGGCCGGCTGGTCGAAACGCTCTCCTGTCTCGCCGTCATACAAGTATGTAGAGCAGAGGTGAGGCAGTCCGGCTTTGTCGGTCCACTCTGCAAGGTCTTCAAGTTTCGCTCCGTCAAAGATCGGGGTAGCGAACTTGACACCAAGCTTCTTGCCGGCAGCTCCCAGGATGGCCTCGAATATCTGTCCGAGGTTCATACGTGAAGGCACGCCCAACGGGTTCAGAACCAAATCGACGGGCTGGCCGTCGGCTGTGAACGGCATGTCTTCCTGACGCACAATCTTGGCCACGATACCTTTGTTACCGTGACGACCGGCCAGTTTGTCACCGACACTTATCTTGCGTTTCTTGGCAACATATACCTTTGCCATCTGCAGGATGCCCGAAGGAAGTTCGTCGCCGATGGTTATGGCAAACTTCTTGCGCTTCATTTCGGCGTCAAGCAGCTTGAACTTCTTCATGAAGTTTATGATCAGCTGGGCGATAAGGCCGTTGGCGTGGTCATCGTCTGTCCACTTGCTTATCTGTATGTCACCGTATTCAAGGTTCTTGAGTGCGGTAGCTGTGAACTTGCTTCCATTGGTTATCACCTCTGCGCCGGTATAGTCCTTCACGCCTTGCGACACTTTGCCGTCGGTAAGCGTGAGCAGTTTCTCCACGAGGATGTCCTTCAGATCGTCCACCTTTGCCTCGTATTCCTCGTCAATCTTGGCCAAGAGCACCTTGTCCTGCTGCTTTGTCTGGCGAGTCTTCATGGCTCGTGCGAACAACTTCTTGTCTATCACCACGCCGGTCAGCGACGGATTGGCCTTAAGCGACGAGTCTTTCACGTCACCGGCCTTGTCTCCGAAGATGGCGCGCAGGAGTTTCTCCTCAGGCGACGGGTCGCTCTCGCCCTTCGGCGAGATTTTGCCGATAAGGATGTCGCCCGGTTCTACACGTGCGCCGACACGGATTACACCGTTGTCGTCAAGGTCTTTCGTAGCTTCCTCGCTTACATTGGGAATATCGTTGGTGAACTCCTCCATACCACGCTTCGTTTCGCGCACATCGAGTGAGTATTCATCCACGTGTACAGATGTCAGTATGTCATCGCGCACCAGACGCTCATTGAGCACGATAGCGTCCTCATAGTTGTAGCCCTTCCACGGCATATAAGCCACGACAAGGTTGCGGCCGAGTGCCAGCTCGCCGTTCTCGGTAGCATAGCCTTCGGTAAGGATGTCGCCCTTCTTCACGCGCTGTCCCTTGTTGCAGATTGGGCGCAGGTCGATTGTCATGTTCTGGTTGGTGCGGCGGAACTTCGGAATACGGTATTCTTTCAGCGCAGGCTCAAAACTTACGAATTCCTCGTCCTCGGTACGGTCATAAAGTATGCGTATCGTGTTGGCGTCAACATACTCGATAACACCGTCACCTTCGGCAGTTACCATCGTGCGCGAGTCTTCGCACACCTGCTTCTCAATGCCTGTACCGACAATCGGCGCATCATTATGGAGCAAAGGCACTGCCTGGCGCATCATGTTGGATCCCATCAGGGCGCGGTGGGCGTCATCGTGCTCAAGGAACGGAATCAATGCTGCGGCGATAGAGGCTATCTGCTGCGGCGACACGTCCATCAAGTCCACCTGGTCAGGCGCAACAACGGGGAAATCGGCATCCTGGCGGCACTTTACCACGTCGCGGATGAACGTACCGTTGTCGTTCAGCGGGGCATTGCCCTGGCCTATGATATGGTCTTCCTCCTCTTCGGCGGTCAGATAAACGATGTTTTCGTTGTTCAGGTCGGCCACTCCGTTCACCACCTTGCGGTAGGGAGTCTCGATAAAGCCAAGTTCGTTTATCTTGGCATAGATACAGAGCGATGAAATAAGTCCGATGTTCGGGCCTTCAGGGCTTTCGATAGGACACAGACGACCATAGTGTGTGTAGTGGACGTCGCGAACCTCGAAGCCGGCACGCTCACGCGACAGACCTCCGGGGCCAAGAGCCGAAAGGCGGCGCTTGTGTGTAACCTCCGCAAGCGGGTTGGTTTGGTCCATAAACTGCGACAGTGGGTTGGTGCCAAAGAACGAGTTAATGACGCTGGATATGGTCTTTGCGTTTATCAAGTCGGTCGGTGTGAACACTTCATTGTCGCGGACGTTCATGCGCTCGCGGATGGTACGGCTCATACGAGCCAGACCTATCGAGAACTGGTTGCTCA
>CAVHML010000120.1:0-3117 GCA_963636905.1 bacterium | reverse complement strand
ATGGACTGGGCACCGCTTTCAAGAATGTCAGTCGCATTGTCCTCGGTAATCTCCGTCTCGCGATCCATTATCACCTCATTGCGCTCGATGGAAACAACCTCGCCGGTGTCCTCGTCAACGAAGTCTTCGTTCCAACTCTTAAGCACACGTGCGGCAAGTTTGCGCCCATACATCTTCTTTATGTTGGCCTTTGTCACCTTGACCTCCTCGGCCAAGTCGAAAATGCGCAAAATGTCCTTGTCGGCTTCATAGCCTATGGCACGCAAAAGAGTGGTTACTGGCAACTTCTTCTTACGGTCAATGTAGGCGTACATCACGTTGTTGATGTCCGTGGCGAACTCAATCCACGAACCCTTGAACGGGATGATGCGCGCAGAATAGAGCAGAGAACCGTTGGCATGGATGCTCTGGCCGAAGAAAACGCCGGGAGAACGGTGCAACTGGGAAACGACTACGCGCTCTGCACCGTTTATCACAAATGTTCCATTGTCCGTCATATATGGAATCGGGCCAAGGAATACGTCCTGAATAACCGTACCGAAATCTTCATGATCGGGGTCGGTGCAATACAGTTTCAGCTTGGCCTTCAACGGAACACTGTACGTCAGACCACGCTCCAGACACTCGTCAATGGTGTAGCGAGGAGGGTCTATGTAATAGTCAAGGAACTCAAGAACAAAATTATTACGCGTGTCGGTTATAGGGAAGTTCTCTGAAAAGACCTTATACAAACCGTCATTCTTGCGTTCTTCGGGTGGGGTGTCCAACTGGAGGAAGTCTTTGAAAGACTGCAATTGCACATCAAGGAAATCCGGATAAGGCATCGGATTCTTGACACTGCCAAAGTTTACTCTTTTATCTATTATCTTTGAAGCCATAAATTATTGATGTCTTGATTTGGAAGAATAGCCTGTCCACTCGCCTGTCGGCTTTTATAGACACAAAAAGGTCAAGAATCTCCGACTGGGAGATTCTCAACCTTTTTAATTCCGTGTGGAAGTCGTGTTATTTAAGCTCGACAACAGCACCTGCGGCCTCGATGGTCTTCTTCAGGTTCTCGGCCTCATCCTTAGACAAGCCTTCCTTCAGAGTAGAAGGAGCACCGTCAACAAGATCCTTAGCCTCCTTCAGACCAAGACCGCAAGCCTCCTTAACGGCCTTAACAACCTGCAACTTAGCAGAGCCAGCATCCTTCAATACAACATCGAAAGAAGACTTCTCCTCTGCAGCAGCACCTGCGCCACCGGCAGCAGGACCAGCAGCAACAGCAACAGCTGCAGCAGCAGGCTCAATTCCGTACTCGTCCTTCAGGACAGTTGCCAACTCGTTTACTTCCTTAACTGAAAGATTTACCAATTCTTCAGCGATAGCTTTAATATCTGCCATTTTTATTTCTATTTTATTTGTTTTTAATTTAATTATTTGTGACTTTGAATTTATTCAGGGCGCTCGCCTAAAGTCTTCAGCACACCGTGTATGGTGTTTGCGCCTGATTGGAGAGCAGAAACGACATTCTTTGCAGGAGACTGCAGCAAAGCCACAACGTCTGCGATAAGTTCGTTCTTGCTCTTGAGAGCTGCAAGTTCTTCAAGTTTGTCGGCACCGATGAATACGCTCTCCTCTGCATAAGCAGCCTTAAGAGCAGGAGTGCCTTCCTTTGAATATTCCTTAAGCAACTTTGCCGGTACATTTGCCGTTGCAGTAAACAGCACTGCGGTGCTGCCTTTCAACGTGCCGTACAGCGGAGTGTAATCTACTTCCGAAGCCTCGAAAGCCTTGTGAAGAAGTTTGTTCTTCACAACAACCATCTTTATCTCACTCTTGAAGCACTTTGCACGGAGTTCGCTTGTCTTGCCCGCATCCAAGCCTGCGACATCCACCAGATAGAAATGGGGATACTCTTTCAGCTTTTCTCCGAGTTCAACGATAATAGTATCTTTTGTTTCCTTTTTCATTTTACTAAACCTTGTGTAACGAGTTATTCAACTGATTTAGGATCTATCTTGATACCCTTGCTCATAGTGCTTGACAAGAAGATACTCTTGATATAAGTACCCTTTGCTGCCGTAGGCTTCAATTTGATGATAGTCTGTATAAACTCTTTAGCGTTCTGGAAGATTTGCTCCGGAGTGAAAGACACCTTACCGATAGAAGAATGAACTATACCGGTCTTGTCCACTTTGAAGTCAATCTTACCCTGCTTAACCTCCTTGACAGCCTTGGCTACATCCATTGTAACCGTACCGCTCTTAGGGTTAGGCATCAAGCCACGAGGGCCGAGCACGCGTCCGAGAGCACCTATCTTACCCATGCAAGAAGGCATTGTGATGATAACATCAACATCAGTCCAGCCACCCTTGATCTTCTCGATATATTCGTCAAGACCAACATAGTCTGCACCAGCCTCTTTAGCGGCAGCCTCAGCGTCGGGAGTGCAAAGACACAGCACACGTGTAACCTTACCGGTTCCGTTAGGCAGAGAAACCACGCCGCGAACCATCTGGTTAGCCTTGCGAGGGTCAACACCCAAACGTATGTCTATGTCAAGCGAAGCGTCAAACTTGGTAGTGGTTATTTCCTTTACCAAAGATGATGCCTCCATCAAAGAATAAGTCTTCCCTCCTTCAACCTTATCAGCCACTAACTTCTGATTTTTTGTCAGTTTACTCATTGTCTTAATTGAAGTTATAAATTATTTACCAGGGAAGTCCCCTTTAACGGCAATACCCATACTGCGAGCAGTTCCTGCTATCAGCTTCATGGCTGCCTCTACGGTGAAGCAGTTCAAGTCGCTCATCTTATCCTCAGCAATAGTCTTAATCTGATCCCAAGTAACCGTAGCAACCTTTGTACGGTTAGGCTGTGCCGATCCGCTCTTGACCTTTGCTGCCTCTTTCAGCTGTACAGCTGCGGGAGGAGTCTTGATGATAAAGCTGAAAGACTTGTCTGTGTAGTAAGTGATAACAACAGGAAGTATTTTTCCTGCCTTATCCTGGGTCCTGGCGTTGAACTCTTTGCAAAATCCCATGATGTTGATACCCTTGGAACCAAGAGCCGGTCCCACTGGAGGTGAAGGATTTGCAGCGCCACCTTTAATCTGTAATTTGATTAATCCAG
>CAVHML010000119.1:0-7814 GCA_963636905.1 bacterium | reverse complement strand
ACGGTGCCCGCGCCATGGCCGGTGTGATTGTCGTTACCACAAAGAAGGGTAAGGCAGGTCAGGCTCATATCAGCTATACTGGTGAATACACCATGCGCCTGAAACCTTCCTACTCTACATTCAACATCATGAACTCCCAGGACCAGATGGCCGTTTATCAGGAGTTACAGCAAAAGGGTTATCTTAACTATGCAGAGACGGCCAACAGTGCCAACAGCGGTGTGTATGGTAAGATGTATGAACTCATCAACACTTACAACTCCACCACTGGACAGTTCGGTGTGGCCAATACACCGGAGGCAAAGGCCGCATATCTGCGACAGGCGGAGTATCGTAACACCAACTGGTTCGACCAGTTGTTTTCTAATTCCATACAGCACAATCACTCTGTAAGCGTGAATGCCGGTACAGACAAGGCGCAATACTACGCATCCATTAGTGCGATGTTTGATCCAGGATGGACAAAGAAGAGTGATGTGGAGCGTTATACCGCAAACTTCAATGCCAACTACAATATTTCAAAAAAGTTGACCGCTGGATTTATCGGTAACGCTTCTTATCGTAAGCAGACCGCTCCGGGTACTATCAGTGCCACGACCAGTAGCGTTAACGGCGAGGTTTCGCGTGCGTTTGACATCAATCCCTACTCCTATGCATTGAACACATCGCGCGCACTCGACCCCAACACTTACTATACTCGCAACTATGCTCCGTTCAACATCTTCCATGAGCTTGAGAACAACTACATTGACCTCAATGTTGTTGAATTCCGTATGCAGGCAAAGCTCGCCTACAAACCCATAACCAAGGTGGAGCTGTCGGCACTCGGTGCTGTGAAGTATAGCGCAACGAGTCGGGAGCACAACATAAAGGACGACTCCAATCAAGCACAGGCTTACCGTGCCATGGGAACGTCAACCATACGCAAGAGCAACAACTACCTCTATACCGACCCCGACGACATCTATGCTCTGCCAGTGACGGTATTGCCCTACGGCGGTATCCTCGACCGTACGGACAACCGTATGTTTGGCTACGACTTCCGTGCCACAGCCCAATACAACGATGCGTTCCTCGACGACACACATATTGTCAACGCCTTTGCAGGTCTTGAGGTCAACAGCGTGGAACGTCACAGCACGTGGTTCCGTGGCTGGGGTATGCAGTACAATATGGGCGAGATACCGTCATACGCCTACGCAGTGTTCAAAAAGAATCAGGAGCAGAACTCCCCCTACTTCTCTCTCGGGAACACCAACGAGCGCAGTGTGGCCTATTTCGCCAATGCAACATATTCTTATAAGGGACGCTACACTATCAACGGCACATACCGTTATGAGGGAACCAACCGCCTTGGCAAGAGCCGCAGTGCACGTTGGTTGCCCACTTGGAACGTGTCTGGCACATGGAATGTGCATGAGGAGTCATTCTTCAAGGCTCTTGAACCAGCGTTCTCGCATTTGGCTCTCCGTCTGTCCTACTCACTTACAGCCGACCGTGGCCCGTCTTTTGTGACCAACTCGCACGTGGTCATCAGTTCGGAGAACCCTTGGCGTCCGTTTGCAAGCGTTACAGAGTCACATCTCTATATCGCACAGTTGGCCAACAACGACCTCACATACGAGAAGAAGCACGAGTTCAACTTTGGACTCGATGCTGGTTTTCTCAACAACCGCATCAACGTGAACTTTGATGCATACTCCCGCCGCAACTATGACCTCATCGGTCTTGCCAACACAATTGGTGTGGGCGGAGAAACAATGAAATACGGCAATATAGCCACAATGAAGTCGAGCGGTGTTGAGCTTTCGCTCTCCACAACTAATATTAAGACCAAGGATTTCTCGTGGACTACCAACTTTATCTATAGTCACACCAAGAACGAGGTGACCTCGCTGAAGACTGTAACCCGGGCATACGAGCTTGTTACAGGGTCAGGGTCTGGTTATGCAATGGAGGGTTATCCCGCGCACAGTCTGTTTTCGTTCCAGTTTGCAGGATTGTCCGAGGACGGTATTCCCCAAGTGATCAATACCAATGGCATTATGACCACTACCGATATTGATTTCCAGGATTATGACGAAGAAAAACTGCGCAAGAATCTTGTGTATTCTGGCAATGTTGACCCTACCGATGTTGGTTCGTTCGGCAATATGTTCAAGTACAAGAACTTGAGCCTTAACGTATTCATCACATATTCGTTCGGTAATGTCGTGCGCCTTGACCCTGTGTATTCCAACGAGTACGATGATCTCGTGTCACTGCCCAAGGAGTTCAACAACCGCTGGATGGTTCCGGGCGACGAGGCTTACACCAATGTACCTGTCATAGCAAGTAAGCTGCAAAACAACAATGATTACAATCTTAGCTATGCCTACAGCGCATACAACTACTCGACCGAACGTATAGCAAAGGGCGACTTCATCCGTATGAAGGAAATTTCTTTGGCCTACGAGTTCCCCAAGAGTATCACAAATGCGCTCAGAGTGAACAACCTTTCGCTCAAGTTGCAGGGCACAAACCTCTTCCTGCTCTATGCCGACAAGAAGCTCAACGGTCAGGATCCCGAGTTCTTCAACGCCGGCGGTGTGGCTGTGCCTATGGCAAAGCAGTTCACGCTCACATTGAAATTAGGTCTTTAAGCTAAAAAAGAAGTAGATAACAATGAAAAGGAACAATATATTATATGTGGGATGCATGGGCTTGGCTATGGCATTGGCCTCGTGCGACAGCTATCTCGACACCATGCCGGATAATCGCACGGAGATTGACGCAGAAGACAAGGTGTCTGCGCTCATCACGTCGGCCTATTCCACCAATGGATACTTGATGCTAAATGAGCTTATGGGCGACGACGTTGACGATATGGGAGAACGCTACAACGCCTACGGCGACAGATTTTGCGCTCAAGTATATGCATGGGAAGACGTAACCGAAACAGGGAATGATGCTCCCTTAAACGTTTGGCAGAGTTTCTACAACGCCATCGCTTCGGCCAATCAGGCTCTGGCTTCCATTGAGGAGATGGGCGGCGCAACAACCGTAACACTCAAGGAGTGCAAGGCAGAGGCTTTGATGTGCCGTGCGTTCGGTCACTTCATCCTTGTCAATGAGTTCTGCCAGAACTACAACCCGACCACAAGCACAAGCGACCTTGGCATACCGTATGCCGAGACACCAGAAACCACTCTCTACGGCAACTATTCGCGTGGAACTGTGGCAGAGGTGTATGAGAAGATAGACCGCGACATTCAGGAAGCCCTGCCCCTTATAGGCGACTCCCACCTGTCTGTGCCGAAATATCACTTCAACGAAGAGGCTGCCTACGCCTTTGCCGCACGCTTCTACCTGTTCTACCAGAAATGGGACAAGGTGGTTGAGTATGCAAATCATGTGCTTGGTTCCTCGGCAAAGGGCAAGCTCCGCGACTGGGATGCCCATGAGGCATTGGGCGTCACAGACGCTCTTACACCGCGTTGGAACAAGTATATCGATGCAACCGACCCGGCCAACCTGCTGCTCATCCCAATCACGTCATCGTTCGGCATCTTTGAGAGCAACTATCTAACTCTGACGAAATACTCGCATAACAGTTACATAGCTAGCACCGAGGATGTTTCGGCCACTAATATTTGGGGCGATTCAGATAATCTGCGCTGTTCTCCTATGGTATTCAAGGGAGGTGGAATGGACAGAACGCTCATTGCTAAGTGTCCGTTCTTATTTGAAGAGACCGATCCTGTGGCGAAGACAGGATATTACAAGTCAGTTTATCCTGCATTCAAGGGCGACCTGCTGCTGTTGGAGCGTGCTGAGGCTTACGTTATGCTGAAGAAATACGACGAGGCATGCGCCGATTTGACCACGTGGATGCACAACTGGACAATATCAACGTTGACACTAACGCCTTCTGTAATCAACAATTTTTATGGCCCGTTGGCCTATTATGAATGGAATGCTCCGACTCTGAAGCATCATCTTCACCCGGCTTTCGAGATAGGAGAAGAGGGCAGCACACAGGAAAACATGCTCCAATGCGTGCTCAACTTCCGCCGTCAGGAGAACCTGCTTGAGGGTATGCGCTGGTGGGATGTCAAGCGTTACGGCATAACCATATACCGTCGCACCATGAATGCCGACGGTGAGCCGGAAAAAGTCACCGATTCGCTCACGCTTAACGACCCGCGCCGTGCAGTGCAGTTGCCGGCAAGGGTTATAGCAGCTGGTTTGGAGGCCAATCCGAGATAAGGTGTATGACTGCAAAACTTACAGTTAAGGCATATAAAGTTACAAAGCAAAGCATTGGAAAAGATGAAGAAAACATATTTATTGGCAGCATTTGCCGTTTGCGTAACGGGGCTTGTCTCCTCCTGTTCCAAAGACGAGCTGTCGTCAGAGAGCGTCATCGTGGCCGACAAGGTCGAGGAAACACCATTTGACAAGTGGCTTAAGGAGAACCTTCTGACTCCATACAACATAGAATTCAAGTACCGTTACAGCTATAACGAGAGCACTACCGAATACTACACCGTGCCCGCCAACTACGAGGAGGCCATCAAGATGGTACATATTGTGAAGTATTCCTGTATTGAGGCATACAACGAGGTGGCGGGAGTGACGTTTACTCGTACCTACTTCCCCAAGTTGTTCTATCTTGAAGGCGAGTGGCGTTACAACAATAACGGTACTATCGAGCTGGGTTCGGCCGAGGGAGGCAAGAAAATCAACCTCATGGGCGTGAACTACATTGACACTAATATCAAGTCGGTGAACACGTTGAACCGATATTATCTGAAGACTATCCACCACGAGTTTGCGCATATCCTCAACCAGACGCGCGACTATTCGGCCAGCTACCAGCTGATAACACCGAAATATCTGGCCGACCAGTGGAGTGTGGCACCAAACGATACAGGCTATCTGAAACGCGGATTTATATCAAGCTATGCCCAGCACTCTCACACCGAGGACTTCGCCGAGATGCTTTCCATGTATGTGACCAACACGCCGGCACAATGGGAGGAGTGGATGGAGGAGGCCGAAGGTACAACCGCCAATCCTGCGTCAGGCCGGGCGTATCTTGAGTCCAAACTAAACATCGTGCGCCTGTACATGCAGAACACCTTTAATATTAACATCAACAAACTTCGCGATGCCGTACTCCGCCGTGAGAACGACATAGTTGACGGCAAAATCGACTTGGAAGACATTACTATAGACGAATAAACTGATGGAGCAAGTAAGATTTATGAAGAAGACACATATTCTAACTGCATTGCTTTTTGCTTTGCCGCTGCTGACTCTCACCTCCTGTCTCAAGGACGAGAAAGACGTATTCAGCGAGTCTGCCTCCACTCGGTTGCAGAATTATATCACAGAAACGCGCAAGGTGCTCATGCAGCCAGAGAACGGCTGGATTATAGACTACTACTATGGTTCTGCCCAAGAGTATGGGGGAATGACGTTAATAGTAAAGTTTGACTCATTGGAGTGTACCGCTATGTCTGAAAAGACTGGCGATGAGACATGTACCACGTACTATAAGCTGACTACAGACAACGGTCCTGTCCTTACTTTCGACTCTTACAACGAGGTTCTCCACAAGTTGGCTACACCATCTACGGACAACTATGAGGGCAAACATGCCGATTTCGAGATGACAGTAATGAGTGTGTCACCCGAACTGGTGGTGCTTAAGGGCAAGAAGACCAACAATTATATGTATATGCGTCCGCTGCAAGGTTCGGCAACTGAATATCTCCAGAAGGTAAAAGCCATGAGTGACAGCATGATTGTGGCCACAGCCGAAGGATCTACACCCTATGGGGAGGACATAACGGGCACATTCGATGTGGGCAACCGCAATGTGACGTTCACAAGCAAGAGCGATACGGCTCTCAACCTGAAGGTTGCCTACACCTATACTGACACCGGGCTGCGCCTGTATGAGGATGTGTACTTCGGACAATACTTGATTTCTGATCTTGTATATGACGGTAGCAACGAGACGCTGACTACTCCCGGTTCGGACTTCAAGTTTGTATGCCAGAGACCTGACGCTTGGACAAAGTATGAAGACTTTGCCGGAACATACAATCTCTTTTGTAAAGAGGGAGAAGATAGTGTTACGTGTCTGGTAACGCTTACTCCCGATGCCGATGGTGAGGGCTATCTGCTCTCAGGGCTTAACAGTACGTATGACTTAAAGCTCACCTACGTGAAGTCGGCCGGTGCATTGCAGCTGTCACCCCAGCAGATAGCCACAGTGGGTAGCTATAGTGTTTATCTATGTATGCTGAACAAGGATTATTACATCTCTCCGTATAGCGAAACCGGCCTGTATCTGAAGAGTGCAGGCAGCAGTAATCCCGGTGTGTTTAACTTCACGTCAAACGGCAATGAGGACTTTGTTTCATGTTCTATCGTCCTTTGGGTGCTTGAAGACGGCGAATTCCTGAGCTTTTCAGATGTAAGGTCGTGGTTCCAGTCGCACCCCCAGTATCTGTTTGGCGATGGCTATATATTGTTGCCAGCCATGAAGACAATGACAAAAGTGGAATAATACATAAACTGAAAGACAATGAAAAAGATATATAGCCTGTCACTTTTGCTGCTTGGTCTGCTGGTTTTCAGTTCTTGCAGCGACGACAACGACAATCCCTATGCCAGCGGGTCGTCGATAACGGTGGTGAAGAGCGACCTTAACTTTGACGCTTCAGCTTCAGAGGGTTCTATTGTGTATGCCTCTGCGGGCACTGTTACCGCTACAACCTCCGCCTCGTGGTGCGAGGCCGTTGTGGATGGCGACTCGGTCAAGGTGACTGTCACCCAGAACAACACCAGAAACGGACGTGCGGCTTCCGTCACGCTCCATCAGGGCGCTGACTCGCTGACTCTGGCTGTGCTGCAGCAGGGTGTTGTGATCAGCATTGAGAAGACGTGCGTGTCGCTTAACAGTGACGAAGCCGCATCGTTGCGCTACAGCTTTGTTGGCAATATAGATACCAATGTGCTGTCCTGTCCCGATTGGGCTACGGCCAGCATAGCCAATGACAGCCTTTACGTTGATGTTACCGCCAACTCTACGGGTCACTTGCGCAACGGCTACATTGTGTATGGCTCTGGTTCTTACACCGATTCCATCCGTATTTTCCAGGCAGACTTCGACAACGACATCGCAGGAAAGTACACCCTGTACTATGAGAAGTCGGAAGACGACCCCACACAAGTCGCCATGCGCAACAAGGACTTGACGAGCACTTCGCTCTATGTGTTGCGCACACTGTCGTTGCCCATCACGTATGACAGCGAAAACGGTGCGCTCGTGGTAACTACCGGCTCGTATCTCGGCACCAACACCAGCAATAGCACCACCTATGAGGTGTATCTTGCCTTCGGACTGTCTGGGGATTATTGGACAGCCTACTATTCAGGACACGAAATCTCGGCAGAGCTGACCTACAACGACGTTGACGGCACTTGCGCAGAGTTCAAGGGAAATGTCAGTGGACGAGAGTTTGTTTCGTTTTTGTTCCGCCGCTTCACAGCAAAGGACTTCATCGAAGGCAACGATACGGGCAGCAATGCCTACAATATGGTTCACCCCGTGATAAAGCGCGCCCCTGTTGAGGCTGCCACTCAGGCCATACCTGCATATATAGCAAGACGATAGATAGACGGAGTGCCCTGCATTGTTTCTCTTATAGTCACATTTATAGTCACATTGCAGAGCACTCCTTACGGCTAACAATAAAACCATCAGCTTATGAAGTTCCTTAGAATGATGTGCCTGTCGGCTCTGCTTGCCATGGCTG
>CAVHML010000118.1:1180-7839 GCA_963636905.1 bacterium | reverse complement strand
CCGCGAGAGCCGTTGTCGCCCACGATGCCGCCAACTGTGTTCTCTGCGTGTATCTGCACGTCGGCTCTACAGTTCCTTACGCTTGATGCGCTGGAGCCAACCGACCCTGCTATGCCGCCTACGGTATTGGCTGCGTTGATGCTTCCGCTCACTCCAGAGGCCACAACTTCTGACGATGTGAACAGCTCGCCGGCTATTCCGCCAACAGGACTTGCCTCGGCCAGATTGATAGTGCCGTCAAACGAGCATCCCTCTATACGTGTATAGAGTGAGGCACGGCCTATGATACCACCGGTAGTTGCCGAGCCGTTGCCGTTGCGGTCGGCTATTTTCGCATTGAATATATGTACGTTGCTGATGGTGTCGGTTGCGGTCTGTGCTGCCAATACGCCCACATACTGGTTGTTGGAGGTGAGGACTATGGTCGGGTTGACGAATGTGATATCCTTTATCTTGGCGTTTGGCGAGAGCGAACCAAACAGTCCGGCGTTGGCGTCAGAGCTTTCTATCGACAGGTTGCTTATGGCATAGCCGTTGCCGTCGAGCGAGCCGCTGAACGAAGCCACGGGAGTCCAGTCCTTGTTGGCTGCATTCATATTGATATTGTTGGCCAGCTTATAGCTTGCGCCAGGCTCTTCGGCCATGAGCATCAGGTCGCCTGCTGTGGAAACGATGTAGGGGTTGGCTGCCGTTCCGTCGCCGCCCTTTTCAAACTTGCTGAACGGCAGGGGATAGTAGTCGAGTGTATATTTGCCGTTGTCCTCGTTGAGGTATATAATGGCAAGCTCCTTGTCCTGTCCCTCAAACACCATGAGGTTGACACTATACAGTTTGCCCTTGGCGTCGTCCGGTCCCCACTCCCTAATCACGTTGCCCTGCTCGTCGGCAATGCGCAGATACTCGTCAATTACGGTGCTGCCCTCGCGCTTTATCTTTGCGAGATACATGTATTCGAGACTGTCGTTGGTGTTGAAGATATAGGGGTTGAGTGCGTTCTCGCTAAGGTTGGGCGTGAAAAGCTGTCCGTTGGGACCGAGGTTGAAGCTCGTGTAGTGGTCGAGCGTCAGGTCGCGGTTGTACCAAGCCAGTCGGGCTATCAGGTTGTTATCGCTGTCAGCATCGCCCGTACCCAGCTTCATCACATACTGGTAGCTGCCGTCCTTGGGATAGCGGTTGATGTCGGTAGAGATTTGTTCGCCGTTGATGGTGGTGGGGAATAGCGTCTGCTTGGTGCAGCTCGGCACATCGACCATCTGCACCTGCTCCACTCCGTCGATGCTCTGCATGAAGAGTATCTGCGACTCGTAGCCTTTCACGTCGGCCATATACTGGTAGGTGTTCACCACATTGTCGCACACGGTCTTTATGCTGTCGCCCTTTGAGTCGTAAACCACAAACGAGTAGGCGTAGTCGTCGGTTGAGAGGTAGTAGTCGTAGAAGCTGACCACGTAGGCGAGCTTGCCGTCGCTGGTAAAATAGTTCTTAGAGAGGTCGTCGCTGCTCATTGCGCCGAACGAAGCCATTCTGACCATGGCGTTGGCCGGGCAGTTGAGCGGCACCGAGATGGAGTCCTGCAGCTGGAAGTAGCTGTTGTACGACTTCACCACATAGCGGTTGTCCTTGGCGTATATCTGGTCGTAGGTGGTTGAGTCAACGCCTTCCACATACGGTTTGGCATAGTGCGAAATGGTGTAGTATGCCTTGCCGTCGATGAAATAGACGTTGATGGGTGCGCCGAGGTCGCTCATCACGAGCAGTTCGGGGTCTATGGTGAACGAGTGCTCCACGTAGGCTTCCGTCTGTCCGTATGACGGGTTGCGCAGCACGTCAAAGCGGTTCACATACTGGTCGCCCTCTGTGTCGGCGTAGCTCAGTATGAAGCGCTGGTACTTTGTCCATGAGTTCACCTGCTCGTCCACAAGCATGCCCGAACCCTTGTATTCGGTGAGCAGAGTGCCGTCCAGGTGATACACGCGGGTGATGTAGCTGTCGGCGTAGTTGTTGCTGGCGTTGCCCACGGCATGCAGTTCCACGAGCACCTCCTGGGTTTTGTCGTCGTTGTCAAACAGCTTGGTGGTCACGTTGCCGAACATCACTATCTGGTTCACGCTAATTGTGTCGGGCACTTCCACGTTTACCGTGCCCACCTGCTTGTGCTGGCTGTCATAAACGGTGAACGATGCGGAGCCGTAGTAGTATCCGCGAGCCTTGACCGTCTCCGTGTACATCCAGTAAGTGCCGTCGGGACCGCCGATATAGCCGAACGACTCGGCCTCTTGGGTCAGTATCGGCTCGTTTGTGGCCTTGGGAGCGGTAATCATTGCGCCGCTGCGCACGTCGCTGAACGCCAACGGTTGCACGGTTTTGTTGAGGATTCCGGCCGACAGATGCATCGGTGCGGCCTTCTTGACTGTTGCTATGCGCTTTGCGTTGACGGTGCCGGCGGCGTTGGCGGCCATGCTTCCGGCCAAAGCGAGCGGCAGGAAAAGAGCGTAGATTTTTCTCATAAATGTATAATTTGCTTGTTTGTTGTTGTCCCGTAGGGGTGTGCAGGTGCGGCACAATGGTTATCCTTTGCTGTATGACAGCCTCACATCCGCTAAAATCGGTGCAAAGTTAATGTCTATGCACTTAATTTAGCATTGCTAACCACGTATTTAACACATACTTAACACCTGTGCGCACGCACACGACCGTGCCGGGCGGCTCTGCTGTGAGGGCAAGGCCGTTGGCTCCGCCGGTGCGGACAGATGCGGGCACAGGTGTGGTTTGTAATTAAATTTGGCCAATATTTAACACTTCACGGGCGGCTCTTTTAGAACCGTGGGGCGGCTCTGCGGGCGCAACTACGGCGTTTGCGGACGGCAAACAGGCGGTTTATGATCGTAAACGTGGCATTTACGACCCGCAACTATGGCGTTTACGACCTGCAAATGCCACGTTTGCGAGCGCAAAAAGTGTGCTTTTTCACCTGAAAGTGCGTCTTTTCCTGGTCAAAAAGACAGTCTTTGCATTGCGCAGTACTGCCGTTCCCGTCACAACACCCACAGACACAGCGTGTTAAAGTTGCACGCTAAAAACACGCATATTTACGGGTGAGAACACGTTTGGTGGATTTCGGGCGAGTCTCGTGACACTGTTTGTAATAATGTTTCCGCTGTTTTAACATAACACACGCACCCGTTAAGCCCGCATCCTGTGCTTTTGCTGCGCCTTACAGTATGGAAAAGCCGCCAAAAAGCGGCGCAGTTTCTTTGTGCAGTCGCCCATTTGCCTTACCTTTGTATCAGGGTGGGCGGTGCCCGCCCGTGCAGAAAGACATTATCAAAAGGAGGACAAATACTATGAATGAAGTTTTGGAAAACATCAAGACGCGGCGCAGTTGCCGCCGTTACAGCAAGGAGCAGGTGAAAAACGAGGAACTCTTGGCAGTGCTGGAGGCCGGTACTTACGCCCCGACGGCCAAGGGACGGCAAGACCCCTATATCGTTGCGGTGCAGAACGAGGCCGACCTGAAGCAGCTGGCGGCCATGAACGCCAAGGTAATGGGCACGTCGGCCAACCCTTACTACGACGCTCCCACCTACGTACTGGTGTTTGCGCCCGACGGAGGCCACAACTCCTTGCAGGACGGAAGCTGCGTTTTGGAGAACATGATGCTCGCCGCCCACGCCATAGGGCTGGCTTCGTGCTGGATAAACCGCGAGATTGAGATGTTCGCCACGCCCGAAGGCAAGGCTCTCATGGCCAAGTGGGGACTGCCCGAGGGGCTGATGGGTGTAGGCGCACTGTCGCTCGGCTACGCCGACGGACCTATGAAAGAAGCCAAACCGCGCAAAGAGGGCTACTACCGAATAGTATAACTGCTGAGAAACCTAATACTACTACCATGAAGATACAGTTCAACGTTGAATACTGCACCATAGACGGCGAGGCACTGTGGGTGAACTTCCCCGCCGACGGCGGGGCTGCGGCGGAAAGTCTGCGCATGGCATCGGCTGACGGAAAGCTCTGGACGTGCGAAACATCGAGGACGGCAGACAAGGACGGCTTTGTTGATTACTTCTATAGCGTGACCCGCGACGGCCAACCCTACCGCCACGAGTGGCTCGTAGCCCCCCACCGCCTCGCTATGGCGGCCAAGCGCGCGTCGAAATACACGGTATGGGACAAGTGGACGGACATTCCCGAAGACGCACACCTGTACAGTGCGGCCTACACCCGGTGCGTTGCCGCGCGCAAGGCGGCCAAAGCGAAGGCGCAGACGGGCGGCGAGCGGACGGTAGTGCTCAAGGTGCGCGCACCGCAGTTGCGCTCCGGCCAGCGGCTTGCGTTGCTTGGCGGCGACAAGGCCGTAGGTTCGTGGGTCTCCGGCCAAGCAGTGGCCATGACCGAACAGCAGCCCGGCGAGTGGATGGCGGCGCTTGACACCTCGCAGTTCGCCTCCGGGGAGTTTGAATACAAGTTCGTGGCTGTCGGCGGAGACAAGGCTGCGGGACTTCTCTGGGAGCTTGGCGCCAACCGGACGTTCCGTTTCCCCCACATAGACAGCGGCGAGGCGGTGGTCTGCGAGCTGGCTGAGGCACGCTTTCCCATAGCTCCGTGGCGCGCGGCAGGTACGGTTGTGCCTGTCTTCTCGCTGCGTTCGGAGGGCAGTTTCGGCGTGGGAGACTTCGGAGACCTGCGCCTTATGGTCGATTGGGTGGCCAAAACGGGGCAGGAAGTGCTGCAGCTGCTGCCCGTGAACGACTCCACCGTCAACTACAAATGGACGGACTCCTATCCCTACAACACCATCAGCATTTACGCACTGCACCCCCAATACGCCGACTTCAGGCAGTTGCCGGAGCTGAAGAACGAGGCTGAACGCAAGCGTCACGAGGCTCTGCGCAAGGAACTCAACGCCCTGCCGGCCATAGACTACGGTCGCATGATAGCTGCAAAGATGGACTATCTGCGCCAACTGTACGCCCAGGAAGGCCAGGCGGCCATGCGCACCAAGCAGTTCAAGGACTTCTTCGCACGCAACGCCCACTGGCTCGTGCCGTATGCGGCGTTCTGCCATCTGCGCGACACCTACGGCACGGCTGACTTCAACCGTTGGCCGGACAACAACCGCATGGACAAGGCCGCAATGGCCGACTATGGCAATCCGCGCACCAAGGCTTACAAGGCCGTGGCGTTCTGGTATTACGTGCAATACGTGCTCGACGCTCAGCTCAAGGCCGCACACGACCACGCCAGGGCAAAGCACGTGGTGCTCAAGGGCGACATTCCCATTGGCATAAGCCGCCACGGCGTTGACGCATGGACGCAGCCTGAACTGTTCAACATGGCCGGTCAGACCGGCGCACCGCCCGACGCATACTCCGACAACGGGCAGAACTGGGGCTTCCCTACATACAATTGGGACGCTATGATGGCCGACGGCTGCTCGTGGTGGGTGGCCCGGTTCCGCAAAATGGCGGAGTTTTTCGACGCTTACCGCATCGACCACGTGCTCGGATTCTTCCGCATTTGGGAGATACCCGCCCACTCTGTGCACGGTATCCTGGGGCAGTTTGTGCCGTCAAGGGGCATGACGCAGGCGGAAATAGAGGCTTACGGACTGCCTTTCCGTGAGGAAGAGTTCACGAAACCGTACATTACAGACGACATCATAGGCCGCGTGTTCGGCGACAAGGCGGCCTCTGTCGCTGCGGAATATCTGGAGAAAAGGAGCGGAAACCGCTACGCCATGCGCCCGGAATACGATACCCAGCGCAAGGTGGAGGCCGCCTTTGCAGGGAAGCAAGGGGCTTCTTCAGGGAAGCAAGGGACTTTTGCCGAGGCGGAAGGCGGCGGTGCGGCGGCGGTAAGGGACGGTCTGTACCGGCTGATAAGCGACGTTCTGTTCGTCAGGGACAGGGATGACGCGCGGCTGTACCACCCCCGCGTGGCCGTACAGTCCGACTTCGTGTATGAAATGCTTGCGGATGAGGAGAAAAACGTGTTCAACCGCCTTTATGACGACTACTATTACCGTCGTAACGACTCGCTTTGGCGTAGTGAAGCCCTAAGGAAACTGTCGCTGCTGACGCAATCCACGGGTATGCTCCCGTGCGCTGAAGACTTGGGAATGGTGCCTTCGTGCGTGCCGGGAACGCTCAACGACCTGCGCATACTGTCGCTTGAGATACAGTCGATGCCCAAGGAATATGGCGTAAGGTTCGGCCATTTGTCGCGCAATCCCTACCGTTCGGTGTGCACAATATTCACCCACGACATGCCTACGCTGCGCCAGTGGTGGGACGAAGACCCGGAACGCACGCAGGAATACTACCGCACAATGCTGCACAGGGGCGGCTCTGCGCCCCATCCGCTGCCCGGTTGGCTGGCGAAAGACATCGTGGCGCGCCATCTGTTGTGCCCGTCCATGCTGTGCCTCGTGTCGCTCCAGGACTGGCTCTCCATAAGTGAGCAGCTTCGTCGCCCCGACATGGACAGCGAAAGGATAAACGTTCCGGCCAATCCGCACAACTACTGGCACTACCGTATGCACCTCACCATAGAGCAACTCATAGCAGCCACGGACTTCAACGAGTCCATAAGGACTCTGGTAGGCGACAGCGGGAGGCTGTAAACCGCACTTTATAAGGCATCAAGGTGCGCTCTATAAA
>CAVHML010000118.1:0-1101 GCA_963636905.1 bacterium | reverse complement strand
TTATAAGACTGTAAGGCATACGAAAGGGAGGGCTGCACGGACATATTTGCCGTGCAGGCCTCCCTGTTTTCCGTATAATGCGCCGCAGTGTTACTCCGACTCCGGGGCTTTGTCAATCAAATCCATGAACTGGTCGAGCTTCGGAGTGATGATTATCTGTGTGCGGCGGTTGCGTTGCTTGCCCACTTCGGTAGAGTTGTCGGTGAGTGGGTTGTACTCGCCGCGACCGCCCGCCGTGAGACGCTTCGGGTCAACGCCGTACTGGTTCTGCAAAGCCTGCACCACGCTCGACGCGCGCAAGCATGACAGGTCCCAGTTGTTGCGGATGTTCTTCATCGACGCTGCGGTGGCGTTCACGGGTACGTTGTCTGTGTTGCCCTCGATAAGCACTTCGTAGTCTTTGTAGTCGGTTATTATCTTGGCAATCTTGCTCAGAGTCTCGGCGGCACGGTCGTTGATTTCGTAACTGCCGCTCTTGTAGAGCATATTGTCGGCCAGAGAGATGTAAACCACACCCTTGAGCACCTGCACGTCAACCTCTTTCAGTTCCTCGCGGCTCAACGAGCGTGTGAGATTGTTGGTGAGAACCATGTTGAGCGAGTCGCTCTTGCTCTTCACCTCGACCAGATGGCGTATGTACTGGTTGGATTCGTTTATCTGGTCAACGAGTTTCTCTATGCTGACGTTGTTCTGGCTGGTGTTGGCCAGGCTCTTGTCGAGCGCACTCCGCAGGTCTGCGTATGCCTTCTTCTGCTCTGCCAGTTGTTCCTCAAGGCTTGACACTCGTGTGCGGCTTGCTGCCAGGTCTTCCTTGGCCGTCTGGTAGTTCTGTGACAGTGCTTTGTTCTCGGTTTGGCAGTTCTCCAGTGCCTTCTTGCTGGCACAACCGCTCAGTAACAGGCCGCCCAGCATCAGTGCGGCCAACATGAAATACTGTTTTCTCATAGCTTTATTCTTTCTTTTTGCTTGTTTCTTCGCTTGCGGCTTGCCCGTTCTTCACTTGCAACTCCGCTGCAAAGTTATCTATATGACCTGCAAAACGACAGAAAGTAATGTGGTATTAATCTTAATTAATATCTTTTTTGACCCGTAAATGCGCTG
>CAVHML010000117.1:0-7840 GCA_963636905.1 bacterium | reverse complement strand
ACGGTGCCCGCGCCATGGCCGGTGTGATTGTCGTTACCACAAAGAAGGGTAAGGCCGGCCAGAGTCATATAAACTATACCGGCGAGTACACAATGCGTCTGAAACCTTCCTATTCCACGTTCAATATCATGAACTCACAGGATCAGATGGCTGTCTATCAGGAACTGGAACAGAAAGGGTATTTGAACTACGCCGAGATTTCCAACGCATCGAATAGCGGCGTGTACGGCAAGATGTACGAACTGCTTAACACTTACGATGCCACGACAGGACAGTTCGGTCTGGCCAACACTCCGGAGGCAAAGGCCGCATATCTGCGTCAGGCGGAGTACCGTAACACCGACTGGTTCGACCAGCTGTTCTCCACAGGCATACAGCACAACCACTCTTTGAGCATTTCGGGCGGTACCGAAAAGATGAACTACTATGCCTCAGTCAGTGCCATGTTCGATCCGGGGTGGACGAAGCAGAGCGAAGTTGAGCGATATACAGCCAACCTCAATACCACGTTTCACGTGTCTAAGAAGGTTGATTTCAATGTAATAAGCAACACGTCTTTCCGTAAACAGAAAGCTCCTGGCACACTTAGTCAGGAAACCGACCCGGTGAAGGGTGAGGTGAAACGTTCTTTCGACATCAACCCCTACTCCTATGCGTTGAACACATCGCGTGCGCTTGATGCCAATACTTACTACACGCGCAACTATGCGCCGTTCAATATCTTCAATGAATTGAACTCCAACTATATGGACTTGAACGTAAACGACTTCCGCCTACAGGCAAAGTTGACCTACAAGCCCATAACTAAGGTAGAGCTGAGCGCATTGGGAGCTGTGAAGTATTCTGGAACGTCCCAGGAGCACTTCATTCTTGACAACTCCAACCAGGCACTGGCTTACCGCGCCATGGGAACGTCAACCATACGCAAGAACAACTCTTACCTTTACACCGATCCCGATAACATCTATGCCCTGCCGGTATCAATACTTCCCAACGGAGGTATTTATGAACGCTCCGACAACCGCATGACGGGCTATGACTTCCGTGCATCGGTGTCTTACAATGATGTGTTCAAGGAAGACCATATATTCAACTTCTATGGAGGTTTGGAAACCAACAGCGTTGACCGCCGTTCCACATGGTTCCGTGGCTGGGGCATGCAGTACAGCCTCGGCGAAATTCCGGCATACGCATACCAGGCATTTAAGAAAGGTGTTGAAAACAATACCGACTACTACACGCTGTCCAATACGTTTGAGCGCAGTGCGGCATTCTTTGCCAATGCCACATATTCTTATAAGGGACGCTATTCTATCAACGGAACAATACGCTACGAGGGTACGAACAAACTGGGAAAGAGCCGCAGCGCACGCTGGCTGCCCACATGGAACGTGTCCGGGGCATGGAACGTGCACGAGGAGTCTTTCTTCAAGGCTCTTGAACCTACATTCTCGCACTTGAAGCTCTCCGCCTCTTATTCGCTTACCGCAGACAGGGGACCAGCAGAAGTGACAAACTCCGTGGTGCAGATTTCAAGTGAGAACCCCTGGCGTCCGTTTGCAAGCGTGAAAGAAACAGCGTTGTATGTAGCCTACCCGGCCAACAACGACCTTACATACGAAAAGAAGCATGAGCTTAACATAGGTTTGAGCGTAGGTCTTTTGAATGACCGCATCAATGTTGACATGGACTGGTACAAGCGCAACAACTACGACCTTATTGCGCTCAAGAATACGCAGACTCTTGGTTTGCAGTATGGCAACATTGCTTCAATGGAGTCTTCGGGTTTTGAGTTGAGCATATCTTCAACAAACATCAAGACAAAGAACTTCACCTGGGCCACCAACTTCGTTTACTCGCACAGCCATAACGAAGTTACTGACCTTAAGACCTCGCAGCGCGCCATCGACCTTGTGGCAGGAAGTGGTTTTGCGATGGAGGGCTATCCCGTTAGAGGCATATTCTCGTTCCAGTACGCCGGTCTGACCAATGAGGGACTTCCTCAGGTTATCAATACAGAAGGCAAGGTGACCACGTCCGACGTGAACTTCCAGGAACGCGAGCAGAGCAAGCTAGCCAATCTCGTTTATTCCGGCAATGCCGACCCTACAGATGTCGGCTCGCTCGGTAATACGTTCAAGTACAAGAACCTCTCTCTTAATGTATTCATCACATATTCGTTCGGCAATGTCGTGCGCCTTGATCAGGTATTTTCCAACGAGTACGATGACCTTGTGTCAACCCCGAAGGAGTTTGAGAACCGTTGGGTTGTTCCGGGCGACGAGGCTTACACAAACGTACCTGTCATAGCAAGTAAGCGGCAGAACAGGAATGATACTGATTTGGCAACTGCTTACAACGCATACAACTATTCGACAGAGCGTATAGCAAAGGGCGACTTCATCCGCATGAAGGAGATTTCCGTAGCCTATGACTTCCCCAAGAATCTCGTCAATCCGCTCGGACTTAATACCATGTCGCTCAAGTTACAGGCAACAAACTTGTTCCTGATCTATTCCGACAGCAAGCTCAACGGACAGGATCCGGAGTTCTTCAATGCAGGTGGTGTGGCTTTGCCTATGTCCAAGCAGTTCACCCTTACGTTGAGATTGGGTATTTGAAAAGTAAAGTAACAGTTTTTAGAACGGACAAATGAAGAAAATCATATATGGAGTTTTAGCTCTGACAAATATTCTGGCGTTCACATCCTGCGATGATTTCCTTGACAAGATGCCAGACAATAGGGCATTTCTGGATACACCAGACAAGATAACCTCCCTTGTCACAACCGCCTATCCCAATGTCAGCTTGGCTTTGGTGGGAGAGCTTATGTCTGACAATGTTGACAATTATGGAGAAAACAATCCCAACACCGACAAGTTTGCCGATCAATGCTATGGTTGGAAAGAAATAACGGAAACGTCAAATGAGTCGCCCGAAGATGCATGGGACGATGCCTATAATCGTATCAACACGGCCAACGAGGCTCTGCAAGCCATCGAAAATCTTGGTGGAGCGACCTCCGACCAGCTGAAGGCAGCTAAGGCCGAGGCTCTGCTGTGCCGTGCCTATAACCATTTCATGATGGTTTCGTATTTCTGCAAGGAATACAATCCATCGACAAACGACACGGAGATGGGTGTGCCATACGTCACAGAACCTGTCACAACGGTGGATGTATCCTACGAGCGCGGCACGGTGGGCAATGTATATAAGCACATTGAAGCCGACATTCAGGAGGCTCTGCCCCTGATGAGTGATGCTTACTATACTGTACCCAAGTATCATTTCAATAAAAAGGCTGCCTATGCTTTTGCAAGCAGGTTCTATCTGTTTACAAACCAGCCCGATTCTGTCATAAAGTATGCCGACAAGTGTTTGGGAACGGCACCTGCCACGATGTTGCGCGATTGGAAAGACATAGCAGCAATGACGCAGGAGTATTCCGCAGTTACGCAGCATTATATCGACGCATCTCTTAACTGCAACCTGTTGCTTACGCCCGTGTATTCTTTCCTGAGTTATGCCTTTGGCCCTTATTCTACTTATTCGAAGTATTCGCATGGACGTTATTTGGCGTACAATGAGGATGCCAATGCCACGAATGTGTGGAGTTCCAATTCGTCGGATTATTATTCAGGTATAAAAGTATATTCGGCAACCAATCTGGACAAGTCGATATTCTGGAAACTTCCTGGGCTTTTTGAATATACCGACGCTGTTGCCGGCATTGGATACTTCCATACGGTAATCCCCATATTTACTTGCGACGAGGTTATTCTTAACCGCGCCGAGGCTTATGTGCTGAAGGGTGAATACGAGAAGGCTGTGAGTGACTTGAATATTTGGCGTGCAAATATCTTGAGCAACAACAAAGTGCTTACCGTTGATGGTATTGTCAACTTCTATAACAAGGTCAACTACAGTTACAGCGATGAGGCTGGCATTGAGTCAACGGTCAAGAAACACCTTCACCCCTATTTCGAAATAGGCGAGGAGGGCGGAACAAAGGAGTGTATGCTCCAGTGTGTGCTTGGCATCCGCCGCATTGAAACTCTGCAGACCGGGTTGCGCTGGCTTGACATCAAACGCTACGGTATCGAAATTGTGCGTCGTGAAATGGGTGCCAACGGATCTCCCGCAAAGAAACTCGACTATCTGGCAAAGGACGACTTGCGTCGTCAGGTGCAAATTCCGTCAAAGGTTGTTCAGGCCGGTATCCCCGCCAACCCGAGATGAGCTTTTGAATGTTCAAAGATAAAAAGAAAGAAGCAAAGATGAAGAAATATATATTGCTGACGGTTATGGCTGTGGTTGTCGGCTTGTGTTCTGTGTCCTGCTCAGAGGATGAGCTGAGCAACCAAAGCGTCATCACCGTGGATTCCAACGTGTCGAACACCCCGTTCGACCAGTGGTTGCGTGTCAACTATCTGTTGCCGTACAACATTGATTTCAAGTGGCGTTACGAGGACAAGGAGTCGGATATGGACTTCTACACGGTTCCCGCGGAATATGACAAGGCCGTCAAGATGGCTCATCTTGTCAAGTATCTCTGTCTGGAGGCTTATGATGAGGTAGCTGGAGTTGACTTTACTCGTGCCTATTTCCCGAAAATGATATTCACTATCGGCCAATGGGAGTTCCAGAACAATGGTACATTCATCCTCGGAACAGCTGAGGGCGGACGCAAAATCCTGCTGACTGGTATCAACGATCTCGATCTGCACATCAACAATACCGAAGAGTTGAACCATTATTATTTCAAGACGATACACCATGAGTTCACCCATATCTTGAACCAGACCAAGGACTACTCGGCCGACTTCAAGCTGATTACCGGTAACGGCTACGTTGCCGATATGTGGAGCGAGAGTCCCTACAACGGCAGTGACACCCTTCTTGTGCCACGGCGTGTCGGCGGCATAAACAACACCTATGCTTTTGACACGATACAGACCACTTATTATCTGAAGCATGGCTTTATCTCCGCCTACGCACAGATGGAACACGTCGAGGATTTCGCCGAGATGATGTCCATGTATATATGTTATTCGCCTTCGCAGTGGGCTGAGTGGATGAGGCTCGCCGGTACGGATGGTGCAGCGAAGCTTCAGGCCAAGCTTGATGTTGTCAAGGACTATATGCAGACAGTATGGAACATTGACCTTGACGCACTGCGCTCTACGATACAGCGCCGTCAGAAGGAGATTTCAGAGAACAAGGTTGACTTGTCTGACCTTACAGTAGAATAAACAAAACAGGGAAGCGTTTTATGAAAAAGAATATATTGTATCTTCTCTTTGTAGTTCCTGCATTGGCCTTTGTCGCATGTCAGGACAATGACAACAACGTCTTTGACGAAAAATCGTCATTGCGTATGCAGAAGACACTGGAAACGGCGAAGGAAGTGCTTTGCAGCAGCGAGAATGGCTGGGTGCTTTCTTACTATCCGAACCGTGAACTGAGCTATGGAGGCATCGCTTATACAATCAAGTTTAGCGAGACCGAGGCCGAGGTAGGCTGTGCCTATATGCCCGATTCCACCTATACCTCTTATTATAAGCTGACAAATGATAACGGTCCGGTGTTGTCTTTCGACACATACAACCCCATAATGCATTATTTTGCCACTCCGAGCAGCGAGGAATATGAGGCAAAAGACGGTGATTTTGAGTTTGTCATTGAAAGCATCGACACTGACGTGATACGCCTTTACGGCAAGCGCACACTCAATACCATGTATCTTCACAGGCTGGATGCAGATGCTGCGTCATACCGCAAGGCTGCCTTTGACAACCGCGACTATTTCTTCGCAGGGTTCAAGGGAACCATCGGCAGTGGCAATGTGGTAGGCAAGTTCGACCTTGATGGCGGCCATCTGTATGTCGGACATGGCGATGTTGACAACATGACCGATACCATCGCAACAATGCCGTTCATGATGACTGACAAGGGAATAGAGTTGTATAAGCCAATTCTTGTGGGCGGCGTGTCATTCCAGGAGATGACTGCAGACCGCGATAACAACACTTTTGCGCTCACCGCTGACGATGGAGAGCAGATTGTGGTAGATGCGGTAAAACTGCCGGACACTTATGTCCGCTATTCAGAGATTGCCGGAGACTATACTCTGACCTACAATCAAAACACCTTGGATGTCACTCTTAGCGACAGCTTGATGGCTTCCTCGTTCAGTATGGGAGGCATCAATCCCAACTATAGGTTTAACTTGGGTTATGACCGCAACAGCGGAAACCTGACCTGGACTTACCAGTATCTTGGATATTACACATCGAACGATGGGGAAAGCTATCCTATCTATCTGTTCTCGTGGGATGCCGCAAACGGTTATCTGGGACAGAGTGAGCGTGAGGGATTCAATCTCGTGCGTGACGTTTCTTCGCCGAAACTCTCGTTCAATTTCCAGCTTATGGAGACGGCCACCCGTAACTACAATTCCTTCTATATGCTTTACCTTTATCTGGATGACGCCGGCGAGTACAATGTGGACGTTCCGCCGGCATCATGGGGCTGGAGTTTCAATGGGGGAGAGTCAAGATTTCCTTACTTGCAAAGTTTGACAAAGAAATAAGTAGGCTATAATGAAAAGATTTTGTTATATATTGTTTTCTGCGTTCGTCGCTTTCAGCACTGTTTCCTGTAGCGATGACGAGAATGGCGGGCAGTATCTTGTGCCAAATTCGATAACCGTTGTAAGTTCAAATGTTTCAAACTTTCCACCTGCGGCGGGCACTGGCAAGATTGTCGTTTCTGCTTCTTCGGGAATAACTGCCGCCTCAACGGCTGCATGGTGTACGGCCACGGTTGACGGCGACACGGTCAATATTTCCGTCCAGCCCAACACCTATCACTCCGGGCGTGCCGCAGCTGTTGTCTTGCGTTCGGGCAGCGACTCCGTGAATGTGGTTGTCCAGCAGCGTGGCGTGACGTATGAGTACTCCTCAAGCTCGTTCGGCTTCACCAATTCGGCTTCTACCGCCAAGCGTTACATCCTTTGCAACACGCCTTTCGCTGTTGAAGCCAGTGCCGACTGGATTACTCCGTCGGTTGAAGGCGACAGTATTGTCGTTTCGGTGTCGGAGAACACTACAGGCCATTTGCGTTCTGGCAGTGTGAAATGCTCCATCGGCTCCTACACAGAGGTCATCCCCGTTGTTCAGGCGGACTTGGCCAGCAACATTGAAGGCGATTATTCCATCGCTTTCAACGACATTAAAGGTGCTGCATCTTCTGCAGTGTTCAAGATAAACATCAGCTCATCGACAATGACAATCAAGCGCGGAACCAACACGTTTGAGGTTCCGCTGACCTACGACGAGAGCACTTGTACGCTTCAGATGAAGAGCGGGCAGTATGCCGGCAGCAACAAGTTCGGTACAACGTTCTTCTATACGGCCTTTACGGTCAAGCCTGTCAATGGAGCATATTCCACTTGGTCAGAGTACAGCACCGCCTACACCGCCTCTTTCGTTCCCGTGTATGACGAGACCGAGGGGTGTGTCAAGCTGACTCTTTCAGGCAAACTTGTCGATAAGGACATTTATGCTTTCGGTCTCAAGGGCTTTACTTCCAAGACCTGTGCCAAAGCGTATGACGACGGCAACACGCTGCAGTACTATTTCGGCAATCCCGTACTCACACAGACGCTTGACCAATAGAGCATATCGCACTGTGGTCTGCCCGTTCCTCCGCTTGCGGCGTTGCGGGCGGCCACATTGCCGGTTCTTGTTAATCTGACCAAACATTGTAAACCAAGAAGTATAACAGCTTATGAAGTTCCTTAGAATGATGTGCCTGTCGGCTCTGCTTGCCATGGCTG
>CAVHML010000116.1:0-7871 GCA_963636905.1 bacterium | reverse complement strand
CCGCCGTATGTCCCTTTGTCGTTAAAAACATAAAAAGTTTAAGGCGGCACAACGCTTTTCACTATTTTATTCGTAATTTTACGCATTGGTTCGGGCACTGTTTCCGAACAAAATGCCACAGACAAAAATAAAAAAACATATAATGCAGTTCAAATGGAATTACGAAAAACCCACACCGGAGACACAAAAGGCGGCTGAAGAGCTTGCGGAAAAGATTGGGATGAGTCCCATTCTTGCCGGCCTACTCATAAGGCGAGGGATTAAGACCGAGTCTGCTGCCAAGCGGTTTTTCCGCCCTATGCTCAACGAACTGATTGACCCGTTTCTGATGAACGACATGGACGTGGCCGTTGACCGGCTCAACGACGCCATGGGACGCAAGGAACGCATCATGGTATATGGCGACTACGACGTTGACGGGTGTACGGCTGTGGCTCTGGTCTATAAGTTTTTGCAGCAGTTCTACTCCAATATCGACTACTACATACCCGACCGCTACGACGAGGGCTATGGAGTGAGCCGCAAAGGCATCGACTTCGCCTGCGAAACCGGAGTGAAACTGATTATCGTGCTTGACTGTGGCATCAAGGCAACGGAGGAGATAGCCTACGCAAAGAGCCTCGGCATCGACTTCATAATATGCGACCATCATGTGCCTGACGACGAATTGCCGCCGGCAGTGGCCATTCTCAACCCCAAAAGGCGCGACTCCACCTACCCGTTCCACCACCTTTCCGGGTGCGGAGTGGGCTTCAAGCTCATGCAGGCGTTCGCCAAAAACAACGGAATACCTTTTTCACGGCTCATACCCCTACTCGATTTCTGTGCGGTAAGCATAGCCGCAGACATTGTACCCGTAACGGGCGAAAACCGCACTCTGGCCTTCCACGGGCTGAAACAGCTCAACCAAAACCCGTCAGTGGGACTGAAAGCCATAATAGAGATATGCGGACTGACCGGCAGACCGCTCACTATGAGCGACATTGTGTTCAAGATAGGACCGCGAATCAATGCTTCCGGACGCGTGCAGAACGGCAAGGAGTCGGTGGCACTGCTCGTTGAGAAAGACATAAGCAAGGCGCTGGAGGAGGCAAGCCGCATCAACGGCTACAACGAACAGCGCAAGGACATAGACAAACAGATGACCGAAGAGGCAAACATGATTGTCGAACGGCTGGAAACCCAGCAGCACCAGTCGGCAATAGTGCTCTATGACGAGAACTGGAAGAAGGGTGTGATAGGCATAGTGGCCTCGCGGCTCACGGAAATATACTTCCGCCCGACCATAGTGCTTACCATCAGCGACGGCATGGCAACGGGTTCGGCGCGCAGCGTGGCCGGTTTCGACATCTACGAGGCCATCAAGAGCTGCCGCGACCTGCTTGAGAATTTCGGCGGACACACGTATGCAGCCGGTCTCTCGATGAGAAAGGAGAACATACTGGAGTTCCGGCGGCGCTTTCAGGAGTATGTAAGCAACCATATCCTGCCCGAACAGACCCAGGCAATACTCGACATAGAGGCACATCTCGACTTCAAGGACATCACAAAGAAGCTACATTCCGACCTCAAGAAGTTCGCTCCCCACGGCCCGTGCAACCCCAAACCACTCTTCTGCACCAGTGACGTTTATGATTACGGCACGAGCAAGGTGGTAGGGCGGCACCAGGAGCACATAAAGCTGGAACTCGTGGACAGCAAGTCGAGCAACGTGATGAACGGAATAGCCTTCGGACAGAGCGCAGCCGCACGCTACATCAAGAGCAAACGCAGCTTTGACATAGTATATACCATCGAGGAAAACACCTTCAAGCACGGCGAGGTGCAGCTGCAGATAGAAGATATCAAGCCATCTGATGAAGACTGACACCTACAGGGAGCTGCTTAGGAAATACTGGGGCTACGATGATTTTCGTGGAATACAGCGTGAGATAATCGAAAGCATCGGTTCTGGGCGCGACACCCTCGGCCTTATGCCTACGGGAGGGGGCAAATCAATAACCTTTCAGGTGCCCGCACTGGCAATGGAGGGTGTCTGCATTGTCGTCACCCCACTCGTTGCGCTTATGAAGGACCAGGTGGCTCACCTGAAACAGCGCGGTATCAGGGCGGCAGCCATACATTCGGGACTGTCGCGCGAGGACATACTGATGATACTTGACAACGCTGTATTCGGCGCAGTGCGCCTTTTGTATGTTTCCCCGGAGAGACTGTCCTCGCAAATCTTCCTCACAAAACTGAAACACATGAAGGTGAGCTTCATAACCATTGATGAAGCGCACTGTATCTGCCAGTGGGGCTATGACTTCCGGCCTTCCTACCTCAACATAGCCGCCATCCGCCCCATCGTACCCTACGCTCCCGTGCTCGCACTCACGGCATCTGCTACGCCCGAAGTGGCCGATGACATACAGGAACGCCTCGGTTTTAAGGAGCGGAACGTGTTTCGCATGAGCTTCGAGCGGCAAAATCTGGCCTATATAGTGCGCAGAACGCTTGACAAAAGGGGCGAGCTGGTACACATACTGTCATGCGTTGGCGGCAGCGCGATAGTGTATGCGAACAGCCGTCGGCGCACCAAGGAGATTGCGGAGCTGCTTAACGCCGGCGGAATGGAGGCCACTTACTTCCACGCAGGACTTGACAACGCCATAAAGGACGCAAGACAAAAAGCCTGGCAGTCGGGAGAAACGAGGATAATAGTTGCTACAAACGCTTTCGGCATGGGCATTGACAAGCCGGACGTGCGCATTGTGGTACATATAGACTGCCCCAGCAGCATAGAAGCCTACTTTCAGGAGGCGGGACGCGCCGGTCGCGACGGGAAAAAGGCATACGCCGTGCTGCTTTACTCAAGCAGTGACAGGCAGCAGCTGGCCAAGCGCATTGCCGACTCGTACCCTGAGAAGGAATATATCAGGGATGTATATGAGCATCTCGCCTACTTCTTTCAGGTAGGCATCGGTTCCGGCTACGGAAAGTCCTTTGAATTTAGCATTGACAAGTTCTGTCACACCTACCACTACTTCCCTTTGCAGGTCGAATCGGCTCTGATGATACTCGACAGAGCCGGCTATATCGAATACAAAGAGCAGCAGGACAACCAGGCACGCGTCATGTTCACGCTGTCACGCGACGACCTGTATCGCCTGAGGGGCAATCCACCGCAGGAAGACCGAGTGATTGTTGCCCTGTTGCGCAACTACAGCGGTCTGTTCAGCGACTATGTATTCATTGACGAGGGTTTTATCGCACAGCAGACCGGCCTGACAGCCAAGGAAGTCTATCATTGTCTGAAGTCACTCAGGGAGAGACGCATAATAAGTTTCATCCCCCAGAGCAGCGTCCCCACCATCCGCTACACCCAAAGCCGCGATTACCCCGACCAACTGCGCTTCCCGGACGAAATATACAAGGACAGGAAGAAGTATTTCGCCCTGAGAATAAACGAGATGGCGGCGTATGTGACCTCCGAAGACACCTGCCGCAACCGTATGCTGCTGAGATATTTCGGCGAGAAGGCCACCCACGACTGCCATCAGTGCGACGTGTGTCTGGAACGCTACGGGAAAGACACCGCAAGGCAGGAGCTTCAGGATGCGGAAAAGGCCATTCTGGAACTGCTCGCCGACGGACAACGCCATCATGTGACGGAATTATCCGGCATAAACCTACCGTCGAAAGCCATAGACGAGGCTCTGCGCAACCTGTTAACCGAGGAACGGATTACGCAAAAAGACGGTATGCTCTTTGCATAGCGGCGTTTCCGCAAGCAAAAAGCCCCGCCTTTTTTCCGCAAAATTTCGCTTTTCTATCTGAAAACCTCCGCCCTTTTGGGCAGAGGCATACGCTCTTTTTGAGTAAAGCCTCCGCCTTTTTGTACAGAGGCCTCCCCCTTTACAGTTCCTTGCGCAGGGCTTCGGCCATCGAAGCGTACTCTTCGTCGGAGAGATACACCTCCTTTGGGTTCATGCGGAACACGCCTCCGAAGTCGGGGCCGCCCACATATTTCGGCACGAGGTGGAAATGCAGGTGCTGGAGGGTGTCCGAGTAGGCGCCGTAGTTTATCTTGTCGGGCGCAAACACCTTCTTCATGGCTCTCGTCACCCTGGCCACGTCGGCCATAAAGGCGTTCCGCTCCTCGTCGGAGAGCAGGTTGAGGTCGTCAACATGGCCGTTGTAGGCCACGAGGCACCGCCCACGGTAGGTTTGTTCCCTGAATATGAACACGCGCGAAACGCTTAGCTTCGCCACTTCGACCATCAGGTCTTTCAATGTCTCGTTGTTCTGGCAGTAGAGACAGTCTTTCGGATCGCTTACCATTGTTGTTTCAGTTGTTGAAATTAGTTCTTGACAGTGTTTATTGTACTGCAAACTTACAAATAAAAATCGGGAAACGGCAGCAAGACGGCCTGGTTGTCGCGGATAAATTTTGCCTTTGATGGAGAAAGACGGCGGAGAAACGGCGGTAAACAAGACCCTTCACGTTGATTTACAGGACATTGGGGAGTATCAACGTGCCCATTTCGCAAACATATCCCGCCGCCTTTGCATCTGCCTGAAGCCCAGTTGGTTTCAAAACCCGCCGGGTTACGGGTCGCAAACGGGCGGTTTGGCCTCCGCAAACGGTCGGGTTACGGTGTGCAAACCGCCGGGTTACTGCGGCAAAAGGTTCGCTTGCCTTGCATATATCGCCGCTTATTGCTAATTTTGCGGTCATAACACATATTTATATACAGGACTTAAATGAACGATGCCATCATAACAGAAGCCAAAACCGAGACGGCTGTGCTCGTGGGACTGGTGACCAAGGATCAGGACGAGGCCAAAACCAAGGAGTATCTCGACGAGCTGGAGTTTCTGGCCGACACCGCAGGAGCCGTAACCGTAAGGCGTTTCACGCAAAAGATGGCCGGCCCCAGCTCCGTGACGTACATCGGCTCAGGCAAACTCGAAGAGATACGTCAGTATATCAGGGACGAGGAAGACGCAGAGCGCGAGGTCGGCATGGTCATCTTCGACGACGAACTATCGGCAAAGCAGCTCCGCAACATAGAAAAGGTGCTGGGGGTGAAGATACTCGACCGTACCACGCTCATACTCGACATCTTTGCCATGCGCGCACAGACCGCCGAGGCCAAGACACAGGTGGAACTGGCGCAAAACAGGTACATGTTGCCGCGACTGCAACGCCTCTGGACTCACTTGGAACGCCAAGGCGGCGGTTCTGGTTCGGGCGGCGGCAAGGGCAGTGTGGGTCTCCGCGGTCCGGGAGAGACCCAGTTGGAGATGGACAGGCGCATCATTCTGCAACGCATCACGCTGCTCAAACAACGCCTGACGGAGATTGAGAAGCAGAAAACCACGCAGAGGAAGAACCGGGGACGGCTCATACGAGTGGCTCTCGTGGGATATACCAACGTCGGGAAGTCAACTTTGATGAACCTACTGGCCAAGAGCGAGGTGTTTGCCGAAAACAAACTGTTCGCAACCCTCGACACTACGGTCAGGAAAATGGTCATTGACAACCTGCCGTTCCTCATTGCAGACACCGTAGGCTTTATCCGCAAGCTGCCCACCGACCTTGTTGACTCGTTCAAATCGACGCTCGATGAGGTGCGCGAGGCCGACCTGCTCGTGCATGTGGTGGACATTTCCCACCCCGACTTCGAGGATCAGATACGCGTGGTGGACACTACGCTGAAGGAACTGGGCTGCGCAGACAAGCCGTCCATGATTGTGTTCAACAAAATAGACGCTTACACGTGGACGGAGAAGGAGCCTGACGACCTCACACCGCCCACCAAGGAGAACATAACACTCGACGAACTGAAACAAACATGGATGGCCAGGCTCAACGACAACTGCATTTTCATATCGGCACGCAACAAGGTGAACATCGAAGAGCTGCGGGATGTGCTATATAAAAAGGTGAAAGAGCTGCATGTACAGAAGTATCCGTACAACGATTTCCTATACAACGACTACACAAACCCATGACCCTGCGGCGGCAACTGCACCGCCGGCGGCCATAAAACCGAAAGGACAAGCACATGGAAAACTACCGTTCGCTGACTGTAGATGAGATTGAAGCACTGGAACAGGGCGGTTGCACGGCCGAAGACTGGCTCCGTGTGAGCGTGTCTGGCGACTTTACGCCCGCCAACATCACCAATGCGGCCTTCTATGGCGACGTTTCGCTCGGCGTATTCGACAAGTTGCTCGACACTGGTGACGGCTTCATGCGCCGCGCGGGCATCAGAAACGCCACGCTACGCAACGTTTCCGTGGGCGACAACTGCCTCATCGAGAACGTCGGAGGCTACATCAGCGGCTACGCAATAGGCGAGGAAAGCATCATAACCGGCATAGGTACGATGGCCACAACCGAGGATGCCACCTACGGGCAGGGCAACATAGTGGCCGTACTCAATGAGGCCGGCAGCGGCAACGTGGTGCTCTACGACGGCCTGACCGCCCAGATGGCAGCTTTCATGGCAGCCTTTGCGGACGAAAAGGAGGTGTGGCAGCGGTTGCGAACCATGGCTGTACGCCACGCCAAAGGCCGCTTGCCGGAGCAGGGACAGATAGGTTACAGGGTGAAGATAGCCAACACGCGAGAGATAACCAACACGGTCATCCACGACGAGTGCGAGGTTAACGGTGCGTCAAGGCTCTGCGAATGTACCATAATGAGCCTTCCTGAGGCCGGCACATTCATCGGTAGCGACACCGTATGCGACAGCTCTATCATCCAAGCCGGTGCTTCTGTGCTCGACGGGGCGAAGCTCTACAACTGTTTTGTGGGCGAGGCGTGCCACATAGGCAAGGGCTTTTCGGCCGAGAGCAGCCTGTTTTTCGCCAATTCCCACATGGATAACGGCGAGGCATGCGCCGCTTTCTGCGGCCCGTTCAGCGTGAGCCACCACAAATCCACACTGCTTATCGGCGGCATGTACTCGTTCTACAACGCCGGATCGGCCACTAACTTCAGCAATCATGCCTATAAAATAGGCCCGATACACCACGGTTCGCTCGAAAGAGGGGCCAAGACGGCAAGCGGAACTCACATACTCTGGCCAGCCAGCATAGGCGCTTTCTCGGTGTGTCTGGGCAAGATACAGAACCATCCCGACACTTCCGACCTGCCGTTCTCCTACGTTATAGGCACTGAAAGCGGCACTCTGCTCGTGCCGGGGCGCAACCTGATCACCGTAGGCACGTTCCGCGACACACAGAAATGGCCGAAACGCGACATGAGACCGCACTCCGGACGGAGGTCAATAGTCAACTTCGACTGGCTAAGCCCCTACTCCATGACCCGCATACTGCGCGGAAAGCGCATCTTGGAAGGGCTGAAAGCGGAGCAGGGAGCCACATCTGCGTCGTACAACTACAACGGTTGCGTGATAAAGAACAGCTGGTTGCTGAAAGGCATCAGACTCTACGACCTGGCCATACGCCTGTTCATGGGTGATGCCGTGGCCGGTCACACGGGCGAACTGCCGGAGAACAGCATAGGAACAGGCCAGTGGACAGACCTGAGCGGGCTGCTCGTACCCACAACAGAGGTGGAACAGTTGGCTGAAGACATAAGGAACGGAACGGTAAACGACCTTTCGGCAGTGGAAGAGCGGTTCACTGACATGCACAGGGAATACGAAACCTACAAGTGGAACTGGACTTACCGCACCGCCATTGACCTGCTTGACTCCGACATACTGACCGAAGACGACATCAAACGGTTGGGTGACGACGGCGAAGCGGCGCGACGCGAGTGGCTGAACGCCGTGCGCTACGACGCAGAGAAGGAGTTTGCACTCGGCGACGTGGCCGAAGACACGCTCAAGTCGTTCATTGACAGCCTACAA
>CAVHML010000115.1:0-7901 GCA_963636905.1 bacterium | reverse complement strand
TCGTAGTTGGAGTGCTTGTCCTGAAGGGCGCGCACAAGACGCTCAAAGCCCATGCCGGTATCAATAACGTGCATCGGCAGCGGCTCAAGCGAACCGTCTGCCTTGCGGTTGAACTGCATAAAGACAATGTTCCATATCTCTATTACCTGCGGGTCGTCCTTGTTTACAAGTTCCCGCCCTGGCACTTTTTCCTTCTCTTCCGGCGTTCTTGAGTCAAGATGTATCTCGGAACAGGGACCACAAGGGCCGGTATCGCCCATTTCCCAGAAGTTGTCGTGCTTGTTACCGTTTATTATATGGTCAGCCGGAACGTGCTTCAGCCAGTAGCCGGCGGCCTCATCGTCGCGCGAAAGCCCCTCTTCGGCGGAACCCTCAAACACGGTTACATAAAGGTCTTTGGGGTCAAGGTGCAACACGTCTACGAGATATTCCCACGCGTAGTCGATGGCTCCCTCTTTGAAGTAGTCGCCAAAGCTCCAGTTACCGAGCATTTCAAACATGGTGTGGTGGTAAGTATCATGTCCCACCTCTTCGAGATCGTTGTGCTTACCGCTCACTCTCAGACATTTCTGCGAGTCTGCGCGGCGGCGCGGGTCGGGTTCACGCGTACCGAGAATAATGTCTTTCCATTGGTTCATTCCTGCATTGGTGAACATCAGCGTGGGGTCGTCCTTGATGACCATGGGCGCAGACGGTACGATAGTGTGTCCCTTCGACTCAAAAAACTTTTTGAACGAGTCGCGGATCTCGTTAGCTGTCATCATAAATATCTAAGCTTGTTAAATCAAAAATACTTTCAAAAGTCTTGCAAAGGTACTCCGTTTTTGGTACATTTGCAAATGTTTTACTGTTTGAATGCTAAAAACTTGCGATTATGGCACTGAATTATGACAAGAAGCTGAAGCTGTATTATTCTATAAAAGAAGTGGCTGCCATGTTCAACCTGAACGAAAGCACTCTGCGGTTCTGGGAGAAAGAGTTCCCATACCTGAAACCTAAGACCAAAGGACCGAGCCTTGTGCGTCAATATAGCGAGAAGGACATAGAACAAATCAGGCTTATTCACAACCTTGTCAAGGTGCGTGGCTTCAAGTTGGCCGCCGCAAAGAAGATAATAAACAGCAATCGCAACGGAGCGGACAGGACGGCTGAAATCATCGAAAAGCTGAGTGGCATCAGAGACGAGCTGACTGCCATGAAGCGACAGCTCGACATGCTGGCATAAATACGTCCTCTCCCAACCGACAAGCGCACAACCATGAAACACTTTCTCCTGCTTTTCACCGCCCTTACCATAACGTTTTCATTTTGTCAAGCGGCCGAACCACGCACCGACAGCCGCACAACAGTGTTGCTCGAAACTTCGGAAGGCAACATCAGGATAGCCCTTTCCGACCTCACACCGCTGCACCGCGACAACTTCATCCGCCTTGTCAAGGCACATTTCTATGACAGTCTGCTGTTTCACAGGGTCATTTCCAACTTCATGATACAGGCCGGAGCCCCCGAAAGCAAGCGTGCCGAGCCAGGCAAACAGCTCGGAGACGGGGACTTGGGCTATGAGTTGCCGGCAGAAATACGCCTCCCGCAACTGTATCACAAGCGCGGTGCGGTGGCAATGGCGCGCGAGAACGATGACGTAAACCCCGAACACAAGTCGAGTTCCTGCCAGTTCTACATCGTCTGGGGCAAGACTTTCCCCTCGGCTTATATCGAAGAGCAGCGGCAAAGACTTGACTCGCTTCCCGGAGGCGGCATAAAAATGACCAGGGACATGGAGACTGCCTACCGCAAACTTGGCGGTACGCCGCACCTTGACGGCGGTTACACCGTGTTTGGCGAGGTGGTTGAGGGGCTTGACGTGGTGGAAAAGATACAGGAAGCCTACACCGACGACTACGACCGCCCCGTTGACGACATAAGAATACTGCGCGCAACGGTCATAGAGAACGGGGTTTCGCAATAGGAGTACGCTTTCCGCTCCTTTTATCCTTACACTTTCTTGCTTTAATCCAATTCTTTCCGCACGACAGACCAGGATTTTCATCTGCCAACGGAAAGACTGCACTCCTTACTGCCTATTTATAATAGTCCTTAAGCCGCTGATACTCCTCCTCGGTTATCTGGATAGTCGTGCCGTGGCGTGGGGTGAATACGCCCTCCGTCTTGGTTTCGCGCACCAACTCGAAGTGTTTCCAGTCGGTAGTCTTACAGAACTGATACTTGCCGTCCTTATGACAGTCGTACATAAGTATCCATCCCGAACCGTCAATGAGCGGGAAAGCGCACGAACCTTCCGAAGACAGCTTGTTCGGTTGCATCCTTCCCGGCACGAGAGTCCACGTTTCGGGCGAGTGAAGGTCGGTAAACATATACTGTTTGCGCACGAGTCCCTCGCTGCCGCCCCAAGTGTTGAAGAACAGATGGTACGTGCCTTTCTCGTCCTTCACTATGTCTGTGTCTATTGTCGGGTCTTTATATGTGAAGAGGGGCTGTGGATCGCCCTCCAAACCGGTGAAGTCGGCATTGGCATAGGCGTAATATACGGCATCCTTGGGGTACGGTCCTGTCTTCTCGGAGTGCAGTGAGAAGTACACCATGTACTTGCCTGTGCTCTCGTCATAGATGGTTTGCGGTGCCCAAACGGCGTTTGCCTGTGCAAAAGGTTTGCCTTTATAACGTGTGGGGAAATCGACTGCGCTGTACGTCCAGTGGATAAGGTCGCGCGAACGCGACATTATGAACCCGCGGCACGTCCATTTGCCCTTCGACATGTCCATGTCGGTCATCACCATGCGGAACCATCCGTCATCGCACCTTAGTATATGCGGGTCGCGGATGCCGCCACTGACGGTAAAGTCCTTGGCGTTGGCCACCGGCTGACCGCCGCACAGCGGTTCGTAGTCAAGGCCGTTGCGGCTCAGAGCCAGCCGTAGTTGCTGGCCATCTGTGGTGTTGCTGGTGAAATAGGCAAAGAGATAGCCCGTCATGGGAGCCTGTGCAGCCAGTGAAGATGCGCTCATTGCCATGCAGAGGCCGAGCAGTGCGGTAAAGAAAATTCTGCGCATAAAAGTTTTCAGTTGGTTGGTTATTGGTGTAAAATATAATGTTGATGGAAGCCAAGCTATGAATTTCCGAACTCCAGCTGCCTGTATCCCACAAGCCGCCAGGTGCGTCCGCCGGTCTCTTTGTAGTAGATATATGTCTGATAGCGGTTTTCCGTCTGGTAGAAATTGCCCTCCGAGGGTGGCGTAAGAGTCTGTCCGCCGGAGGTTTTCAGCAGATATTGGTAAGAATAATATCCCTGTTTTTGCAACAAAGTGGCGTTGTATGAACCGTCGTCTTTGTCATATTCCATGACGTAGTTGGCCGTATCGGCATCGTTAGTCCACCATCCGTCTATCACGATGTCCCCGGTTGTGACCTCCGCCGTCCGCAGTTTGTAGTGGACATACAGGTATTCACTGCCGTAGTCGTTCTCCACGTTGTCGCTGTTGCGTATGTAGAACGCCCCGTTGGCATCCACATCGTACAGGTAGTTGCGCCTGTCCTCACTCGCAAACGTATAGGCGTTGTAGGCAGTCCCGTCCCATTCCATGCGCTCGATGCCCATGGTGGGATGGCTGACATCGAGGGTTTCATACTTGTGATACTCGTTTCCGGCATCGAAAACCAGCTGTCTGTTGTGCGTCCATTGCAGCCCCCGGTTGTTCACGAGGTTGGGTTTCACGTCCCTGCGCGCATTGTCTTCCCTGCCGTTCTGCGTCACCACGAGACGCAACTGCTCGTCATGGTTGGTCACAGTGGCCGTTCCGTAGTCCACGCGCACGGATATTTGCTGGTGAGAGCGGTTCACGTCCACGTCGGTATTGGTCGTTGCCTCAAGCCCGACCCGCATCAGCGGCTCCGCAACCATGAACTCCACGGTCAGCACCGGGGCGTTTCCATCATCCTCGTCATACACTGTGAGCCTGTAGTTGCCGCTCATTTTCAGTCTGCACCGCTCGTTCGGGATGCTGAAAGAGTAGTGTGTGTATTGTATGACGGTGTTTATCGAGTTGCGGTAGTCCTCTATCGGGTTGTTGTTGAAGCCCTCCAAGTAGTCGCTCTCGAACAGTTCCTCCGACTTTGTCCAGTCGTATTCGCAGTGTTCCACGGTATATACGAACCGCCGGAAAGTGTGTGACATCTCGTCAAAGCCCACGTTGAGCACCTCATCGGAGCCAAGTGTGAGCACCGGGGGCGAAAGCCAGTCAGCACCGACGACCGCTGTGAGCGACTTGACCTGCGGACTGAGCACCACGCTGCGCCCCGTCGCCGTAGCCACAGCCGCCATAACGCACAGCAAGACAGCCGCAAACCTCATTCTGAACAAAGTCTTTATTATACCCATATATACATATAACGAGTGCTTTACCTTGTTTATTGCATCCGCAAACCGCCTGACGCTTTTCGCAACCCTGACACTTGCGATACGTAAGTGTGGCAGTTACGATACGTAAATGCGGCATCTACGACCCGTAAGTGCGGCATCTACGAACGGTAAACGGACGGGATTAATTAAAGAAGTTCCACGACAGCCCCATGCGGAACACGCGGCTGTTCTGCGCATAGTGCGGAGTGAGGAAGTACATACGGTCTCCGTTGCCGGCATTGGCGTGGCTGAACATGATGAAAAAGCGCGTGTGCTTCAGGTGCATGTTCACGTAAGCATCCACAAACGGATAACCTCCGATCTTCACACGGCTCGCTGCGTTTTGCTGAACGGCAAACTGGTTTATCTGTGGGGCAAAGTCGGGGGCGTAATACTTGGTGAAAAAATACGCATCCGCACCGAGTTCCACCGCAAGTTCATTGACTATCTTGAATTTAAGATACAGGTTGGTAAACACGTTCAGTGCCGGTACGGGCAGAATGTCCTGCTGATTGGAGTTCTGGAACGTCAGTATGTTCTCCCAATTCAGTATTCCAAGCCTGAAATTCTGGCGCAACTGTGCCGTAAGCAGGTTGATGTTTCCGCTGAACTGCCCCACCCCGGCTGTCATATTGGTGCGCCCCGTGGTCGTAGCGTCATAACTCATGCCGAAATAGGTGTAGTTCTGTATCTCCTCAATGGCCACCCGCAGACTGGTGTTGGTTCTTCGGTAAGTGAAAAGTCCCTCCACCCTTGTTCGCGTCTCACTGTTCAGGTCGCTGTTGTCCCACCACAGGTGCTTGGAATGGTAGTTGCGCTGGTAGAAAGTGGGCACAAGACGGTAGAAATAAGCCTTTGCGGCAAGCGTAACCGTGTCGCCCCAAAGGCGGAAGTTGAGGTCTGTGCTGAAGTCGGCTTTGAGTTGTCCGAAGTCTTCGCCAGCTATCCACGTCTCGGCCTGCAAGTTATAGTGCAGGGTGCGCCCCTGTGACTTGACAATCTGCCCTCCCACGCTGACGTTGTGCTCATTCCATGTGGCCAAAGCCGACCTCATGGCTTCGTCATCAACAATGTTCGGCATCTCGAACCGGCGGTATTCGTGACTTGCAAACACCTTCAGGCCGGCCTTGGCGTACTTGTTGAAACCTTCAAGCAGCGCCACTGCAAACGTGTTCTTAACGCTCAGATGGCGTGTCTGGTCGTATATCGAGTCGCCACCGTAGCTGAGGCCGTTGCTATAGTTGTAATATGTGTTGGCGTAATAGTTCTCAGGAGAATAATAAGCCTGATAGATACGGTCGTATTTGTTGAGGTCAAGGGTGTGGACAAAGCTCGTTACAGGCACAAACTCGCGCTTCATCGTTGCGTCAATGGAGTCTTGTAACGTCTTGGCGGCCAGAATACTGTCCATAACTGCCTGAGACCCTACTTCAATCCGTGCGGTATCCTTCTGCGAATGGTCGGCTTCCGGCTCGTCACCCACTATTCTGGCATTGTCAGGCCGTCCCTGCGGCTGAACGACAGGCAGGTTTCGACCCCGGCTGGCACCCGTTTCTGCCGCATCACCATCCTTTTTGGCGTTCTTTTCCGCATTGTCTTTCTTCGACGCAGCGGCAAAACGGCGTGCCTTAAGCTCGGCTTCCGTCATCTTTACTTGGCGGAAGAAGCCGAGGCTATACCTGTGTGTGAGGAAGAAATGGGTGTTGTCGTTGCGGTTCCAGTTGCTGTTGAGCACCGTGGGTATTTCGTTTTCACTGTAGGAATCGTCGAAACTCTCAGGATGGGTGATGTAGTTGTCATCGGTTATGCCGCCGTTTTCAGTCACTTTCTGGTGGTATGTCGAGAAGAAAGCGTGCATCTTGTACCTGTCACCAAGGTAAGATGCGAACAGTGTCGCGCCGAAATGCGATGTACTCTGGTTGGCATAGTAACCGCGGGCGTAGGAGTAATTGAGGTCAAAGCCAAAGCCCAGTTTCTTCCCTGCATTGACTGCGAACAGCGCATCGATGTGATCCTCACCGTTAGTCTTGTTTCCGCAGTTGTCATAGGAGATGTTTGTTATGGGCGACAGCGTGTTGGTGAAGAGGAAGTTGTCGGGTTGCTTCATCATGTGGCTGTACGGCTGGGTAAAAATGAACTGTTCCGTCAGCGGACGGTCCATGACTATGCGGCTTTGGCGCGCAGTATAGTTGTTGCCGGTGGTGTTGTATTCACCGTAAAGCCCCGTGTTGAACACCGTATTCATAAACAAATGCGGCATTGTGTCGGGCTTTGCCGGAGTCATATCACCAAATTTACGGTCAATAGTCCACACGTACAGTCCCTTGGGTATCTCCTTGTTTACGTGCGAAGTGTCCTTATTGTGCTTGTTGAAGTTGCGGTTGGCGGTCTCGTCTATCTGGGTTATCTGCCCGCTCTCGTCCATTTGGTTGTAGATCTGGGCCGTTACGGTGGCCGAAAGCCACGCCAGAAGCATGACAAAGAATGAACGTCTCATCTAAATCCTTATCAATCTGAGTGCCGCCTCAATGAATTTCAGGGGCAAAGAGCCAATCACGATGTACGTACCAAGGCTTCTGTCATACGCTACGTAACAGATTACGCCGGCCAATGCGCCGAATATGAACAGTGTATTCAGCACGTTGCGCAGTGCAAACAGCCTTCCTTTGGGACACCGTCGGTGTCTTTGGGGAGGCTCAGGCATCGTGTTTCTTTCGTTATAATCCATGATACGGTGCTTGGGGTGTAGGGCAGGACTCGCCTTATTACCTTATTATTTTAAGCGAAGGCTGTTTCTATTTAAGCAAAGAGGCCAGTTTGTTGAACAGATAGTCCTTTCTGTCAATCGTCTTGCGGCGGAATTTGCCCGACACACGCGACAGTTTCTGCTTGCTTCTCTTCAGTCCGTACTCGTCAGTTATCCATTCTTCAGCCTTAAGTGTCTGCGGATTGCGCTCTTCATCATAGAGATAGACGATGCGGGTGAGCGATATTTCGGCCTTACCGTCGGTACATTCTGCCACCAAGTTATACATAAAGCGCGTCCGGTCGAGCACTAACGCTGTGCTTTTGAACACGAGCCACTCCTGAAACGAACCGCACAGGCAGTGCTTTGCCGAATCTTCCAGTGCCAAACGGCTCTGTTCCGTCTGGTTAGGCTCCTTTACCATACGCTTGAAGTAGCTGTGCAGGATGCCATATATCTGGTCTGCGCTCTTGCCTGGTGCGTTTATCTCTGTGCGGAACGTCACTCTCCCGTCAACAACGGGCACTGCACCCACCAAATACTTCTGGTCCGGGTTTGCTTTCACGCCCTGTTCGTTGGCTTCGGGCATCTCCCACGTGTTCTGTGCTGCCGCAAAAAGAGGCATGGACAGCATCATTGCTATGAAAAACTTCCTCATCGGTTTCTTCTGTTTACTTTGTTAGGTTTGCAAAGATAGTGCAAACGAGCGGAAAGAAAACGTGTTTTCAATTTCCCGAGTGC
>CAVHML010000114.1:0-7965 GCA_963636905.1 bacterium | reverse complement strand
TCTTCGTTCTTCATTCTTCACTCTTCATTTAATCTCCTCCGCACTTATCCCCAGCGCACTCATCAGCGAGTAGCCGAGGATTTCCTGGCGGAAGTTGCCTCCGGCCATGGGCTGCATGGCGAACATGGTGATGCGCTTGGCCTCGTCGTCAACGTAGCGCAGGGCGTGGCGCACGCTGTCCCAAGAGGTCTCGGCGTTGGGAACCACCATTATGCGCTTCACGTCGGCCGAGTTGCATATCACGCCCAACGATTCTACGAACAAATCGTCGCCGTTCACGTCAGCCTCCACGGGCAGCGAACTAAGCACAAACTCGCCGAGGTTGTCGCGGAACGCCTTGCCGTCAAGCTCCGAGGCATAGTCGCCGGGAGTGAAGTTGTCGAGCTTGGCGTGGCTCTTGCCGTGTATGAACACCACTTGCGTCTCGTTGTCGCCAGCGCGCAGTCCACCGTCGAGCGCAACGCAATCGATCCAACGCGCCATGTCGGCCTTGGGTATGCGCCGGCCTATCATCCTCTCGAAATTAACTGTCAGGTTGAAGGCCACACTGTCAACATAGTCGCCATCGACGAGCACCACATTCTCACTCCACCGGGCGTTTGCCAGATTGTTGTTCATAGTGCAAATTTAATACATTTCCCACTGTTGGCAAAGAAAAGCCTCCGTTTAAGTGACGGTAAAGGCAAGCCGGATTTCCTTTTGGGTTAGACTTTGTGCGTTTTGTGGCACAGAGGTCGGGTGATAGTGTGAACTGTAGGCATGAAAGACGAACAGTCCACCATCGGCGGACAGCCTGTCCTTCAGATGCGGCTGCCCGGAGTCCTTGCAGCAGTGCTCCGAGTCATGTTACGGAGCAAGTGCTGCAAGGAATTTTAAGGGTTGCGTCACTTCACGGGAATGTCCTCAAGAGTCTTCTTGAGCAGTTCCCAGAAGGGTGATACAGTGGGGATATAGCACCGCTCGTTGGTGGTGTGGGGCGAACGGAGCGTGGGGCCGAGCGATACAACGTCGAGGTGAGGATACTTGCCGAGTATGATGCTGCACTCCAAACCGGCATGGTCAACCTGCTCGATGGCGTCTTCGCCGAACAGTTCCTTGTATTCTTTCTCCAACAGTTTCAGTATCTCGCTGTCGGGATTGGGGTCCCAGCCGCCGTAGCTGCCGCTGAACGACACCTTCATTCCGGCCATGTTGAAGCTGCTTTGCAGTGTGTATGCGATGTATTCCTTCATGCTTTCGCGTGAGGAACGAGCCAGTATCTGTATGGTAGCCTTGCCGTCGGCAATGTCTATGATGGCCAGGTTTGACGACGTTTCCACCACGGTGGGGAACGAAGGTATCATGCGCATCACTCCGTTGTGGCAAGCGTAGATGGCGTCAATCAGGTTGTCCTGAATCTCTGCCGGTACAATTGTGGCAGGCATATCTGCCGTTTCGGCTGCGAACGACAGTCCGCTTTCGATGCCGTGATACTCGCTTGTGAAGGTGTCCTTGTAGCTTTCCACGAGCTTCTTCGTGTCTTCAGCCTTGTCGGCAGGCACGCAGATGACCGTTTCGCACTCGAACGGTATGGCGTTGCGCATGTTTCCGCCGTGCCATGTGGCCAGGCAAGCACCATAGCGGGCAATGGCGTCGCGCACGAAGCGAGCCATCAGCTTGTTGGCGTTGGCGCGATTTTCGTGGATTTCCAGTCCTGAGTGGCCACCCTTCAGTCCCTTCAGCGTCACTTTCAGAGCCTCGTAGCCAGCCTTGGCGGCCTCTTCCTTGAACTCCATCTGGGCTGTAATGTCAATGCCTCCGGCACTTCCTATTACGAACTTGCCCCATGTCTCAGAGTCGAGGTTGAGCAGGATGTCGCCGTTAAGCTCTCCTTCGGGCAGGTCGTTGGCTCCGTACATGCCCGTTTCCTCGTCGGCCGTAATCAGTCCCTCTATCGGGCCGTGCTTGAGGGTCTTGTCTTCCATGATGGCCATGATGGCTGCCACTCCGATACCGTCGTCAGAGCCGAGCGTGGTGCCCTTGGCTTTCACCCATTCTCCGTCGATATAGGTCTCGATGGGGTCGGTCTCGAAGTTGTGCGTGCTGTCTTTCGACTTCTGGGGCACCATGTCCATGTGTGCCTGGAGTATCACTCCCTTGCGGTTCTCCATTCCCGGCGATGCCGGTTTGCGCATAACGATGTTGTTGCCGGCATCCTTGAACGCCTCCACTCCGGCTTTCTGTGCGAAGTCGAGCAGGAATTGCTGTACTTTCTCAAGGTGTCCTGACGGGCGCGGCACTTTTGTCAGCTCGTCAAAGTTGCGCCAGATGCACTCCGGCTTCAGGTTTCTAATTTCGCTCATAAGGCAATTGTTGTTTTAGTGTTGTTATTTTCGTGGGATGCAAGCCTCCCCGTAGGCTGCCAAAGCCCCGGGGCGACTCCTGTCCCGTTTATCTTCCGTCCGTATCCGCACAGACTACGGTCTCCTGCGCACAGGCTTGCTCCTTTCCGCCCGTCGTTTTGGTGAACGCGAGCACCGCCCAGGCCACCACGCCGAGCACCACCACGAGCATTGTCTGCACCGTGTGTACTATCAGCACGAAGTATAGCGCTTCTGTTTCGCCCAGTCCGTATAGTATGAGCATCGTCTTTACGGCGAAATGCCACGGCCCTGCACCGTTGGGAGTGGGCACTATCACTGCGATACTGCCCACGACAAAAGTGACCAAGGCACAGGCCACGCCGAGCGAAGAGGTGAAGGGAAAGCAGAAGAACGTCAGGTAGTAGTGCAGGAAATAGCTTCCCCAGATGCCCAGAGTGAGCAGCAGGAAGAGCGGAATGTTCCTCACGTACCTCAAAGACACCACACCTTGCCACACCCCTCCCAGCGTTGCTTTCACCTTATTATATATATACAGCTTCTTCAGAAGCACGTGCAGCAGTGCCAGAGCGGCCACTGCGCACACGGCAGTGACCAGATAGCCGGTGGCGGAAAAGCGTCCTGCTATGGCACTAAGGCTCGTTCCTGTCTCGTCAAAGAACGTTGTGAATACACGAAACTGACACAACAAAGTGAGACCTGTGACCAAGAGCACCACAAGAGAGTCGATGGCGCGCTCCGTAACCACCGTTCCGAGAGCCTTGGCAAACGACACTCCGTCGTAGCGCTTGAGCACTCCGCACCGGGTAAACTCGCCTATGCGTGGCACAATGAGGCTGGCGGCGTAGGACAGGAAGACGGAATTGACGCACGTGCCGAACCGTGGCCGCTCGCCTGCAGGCTCCAGAGTCTGCCTCCACCGCCATCCCCGGAACACGCACGCAGTCACACCGAACGGGAAAGAGAGCAGCATCCAGCTCCAGTCCATCTCGTTGAGCAGCACGTGCTCTATGCTCTTGAAGTCAAAGTCGCGGTACATCCAGTACAGAATCATGCCTCCCAGCAACAGGGGGAGCGCCACTTTCACTGCGCCGTTCACTATCTTACGCAAGTCCATAACTATCGGCAAAGTTAATGCAAATCACAGACAACGCAAAAAAAACGTCTGAAAGTTTTCCGCCGCCCGCTCTTTCACAATAAAGGGCGCACTGTGGCGTTATAAAGGTGTGGTGCAAAAGCAAATACGACACGAACGACAATATAACACTACAATAATGACGACATGAAAGCCCTGCACACATACTGCCGCCGGCGCACAGCCGCCCTGCTTGTCTGCCCCTTGCTGCTTCTGGCAACGGGCTTCGGCTGCGGCAACGCCGACAGAGACAATGCGGAAGCCACGGCCTTGGCCTTTGCCAATGCTTACTTCAACTACAATTTCGATGAAGCTGCCAAGTTCTGCACGCAGGACAGCCGCCGCTGGCTGGCCTTTGCCGCCTCTAATGTCTATGGGGCTGACATCGAAGTGCTGCGCAATATGGACACTGGAGCCACGGCTGACGTTGCCGATATGGACTTTCCCGACGGCGACAGTACGGCGGTGGTTACAGTAGAAGTGTCCGGTTTCATGCAGCGCGACACCATCGGCAAGGCAGGAAGAGTGGTTGACGAGGGCGTATTCACACTGTCTTTGGTACGTAGGGACGGCGGATGGAAGGTCAGAATGGCAGGCCTACCGCGAAATGAAAGGTGAGGTCGCGTCCAATCCGTGGGTGTATCAGCGGCCAGTGCTCCCTTTCGTTGTCGTAGGCCGGGTTGACAGCCTTCATGCCGAAGTCAAACCGCAATATAAAATAGTCGAAGTTGAGTCTCAGACCGAGTCCGTAGCCCACCGCAATCTGGCTCAGGAAGGAGTCAAAGCGAAACTGTCCGCCCGGCTGGTCACTGTATGAGCGCAGTGTCCAGATGTTTCCCGCATCGACAAAGGCCGCCCCGTTGAGCTTCCAGAACAGGTTGGCTCTGTATTCCACATTGATGTCGAGCTTCAGGTCGCCAGTCTGGTTGATGAAGTCTATCCTTCCGTCGCGCCCACTGTACTTTCCGGGGCCGAGACCCCTTACGCTCCATCCCCTCACACTGTTTGCTCCGCCTGAAAAGTAACGCTTTTCAAACGGCAGTACCGTACTGTTGCCGTAAGGGTAGGCTATGCCCAGCCCGGCGTGCAGCACGAGTGAGTTGTCGTAGCCGAGCTTTATGTTGCGCGTATATTCAAGGTCTGCCTTCACATACTGGGCGTAGGCTATGTTGAAGAGCGTGCGCCGCCCCTGTCCGTCGGCCTGTGTGTCCAGCAGCCGCGCACCTATGTCGAGCACGTTTCCGGCCGTTTCGGCGTTCATCTTTATGGCATAAGTGTCGTTGCTGTAAGCATAGCGGAAGCCCAACTTCAGGATAAACAGGTCTTCATAGTTGTATCTAAGGATGGCGTTGCGGCTTGTAACGTCCTCAAGGTAGTCTTTGCGGAACGTTTCCGAAATCCATGGCATGAACACATAGTTGAGATCCAGCAGGTCAACCTGGTAGCGGCTGCGCCTGTCGGGGTCGTTCCACTTGTATCTCCACGCCACTGACAGCACCCGGCGGTGGTATTCAGGACGGTTCTGCAGGTCGTAGAGCAGCGAAATCTCCGACGTTGCGTTTATGCGTCTGCGGAACTTCTGCGACAGGAACGGGGCGATGAAGCGCGGAAAGGTAAGCCCTGCCTGTACGCTGTACTCCTCAAAATTGTCGTTGTTGTAGCCTTCCAGTCCCGTGATGGCCTCGTAGGCACCCCTAAGTTCTATTGACAGAGCCTCCGAACCGCCAAACAGGTTGCGGTTCTGGTAGGCCAGCGTTGCGGCTGCGCCCAAGTCGCCGGCCGTGTTTGTGCCTTCTGGTTGGAAACTGATGGTGTGCGGTTTGTTGGTACTTAGCTGTATGTTGCAGTCAAGCGTACTGTCGCCAGGTAGTTTCGTGAAACTCACGTTGGTGTATTTCACGGCCTGCAGCCGTCCGAAGTGGCTGTAGGTGCTGCGCAGTGCGGCGTTGCTGTAGTAGTCGCCCGGCCTTATGAACGTGTTTTCCATGAGTGTCTTGCGCCGCAGTCCCACCTGTGCTGCCGTGTCGGTCTGGTTGGTGTGGGTGACGCTGCCTATCCTGTAGCGGGCATGGGGAGTCTTCACCCCTCCTTCCTCTCCATACGGGTGCAGACGCAGCAGCAGACCCACCGAACGCTCGCCTCTCGCAGTGTCGGCCTCAAAGGTTATGAAGTCTTTGTTGAACCCGTAGTATCCGTTGTCGTTGAGTAGTGTGGTTATGCGCGTGCGCTCCTTTTCCAAAGTCCCCACGGTGAAGCGCATGCCACGCCGCAGTCCCGGAGTGAAGCCGCTCTCTTGCAGCAGCGAGTCCACGCCCGCGTCGCCTATCTCGTAGGCCACTTCGCCTATGTGGTAGGGTTTGCCCGGATGGAGCGTGTATTCCACATCCACCCTGCGGCGGCTTTTGAGCCTGACTGTTGCGTCTGCGGTGGCGCGGAGCCATCCTTCGTTGCGCAACTCGTTGGCCAGATCCTGGCACGAGCGCATTGTGCTCAGCGAGTCGAACACCACCGGCGCCTCACCCATCGACTTCAGCGTGCGGTTTATCCATTTGCTGCTGTCACGCCCCGACAGCGAGTAAGTGGCCAGCGGCATCTTGATGGCCGAAAACCAGCGCGAGTTGCCTTTCTGGCCTACATATTGGCGGTAGCGTCCGGCGTTTATGCCCGCCGATGCGCCGTCGGCTTTCACCGTCACCCTGTCGAGCAGCAGTTTCCCCTCGGGTACGTACTTCGTCACCGAGCATGAGGCGAGACAAAGGGTCAGGGTAGCGGCTGTATATATAAATGTACGGAGGCGCATTGGGTCGTGTTTGGGTTGCAAAGTTAAGACATTCTTCGTAACTTTGCCGCTGTCAGACACTTTTTATTGACCGCAACGCTACAAAATGATTTCCAGAAACCTTATAAAACTTGTCCATTCGCTCGAACAGAAGAAAGCCCGGACTGCCGAAAGGCTGTTCGTTGCCGAAGGCCCCAAGGCAGTCGGCGACATTATGCGCACCGCCGAGCCTGTGGAACTGCTTGCCACGCGCGAGTGGATTGAGCATAATCCCGGCGCAAACGCCACCGTGGCCACACCCGAAGAGCTGCGCCGCGCCAGTCTGTTGCAGCATCCGCAGCAGGTGATAGCCCTGTTTCCCTTGCCCGAAGAGTGCGAGGCCGATCCTAAGGCGGCCGCCGGCAAACTCTGTCTGGCTCTCGACGGAGTGCAGGACCCCGGCAACGTGGGCACAATCATACGCGTGGCCGACTGGTTCGGCATAGATACCATCGTGTGCAGCCCGGACACGGCGGACACATACAACCCCAAGGTGGTGCAGGCCACCATGGGAAGCATAGCACGCGTGCAGGTGTGCCGCGCCAACCTCCCGGAACTGTTCGCCCGACGCCCCGACGGCACTCCTGTATATGGCACCCTGCTCGACGGAAGCGACATCTACGCCGAACAGCTTGCCCGGAGCGGCTACATCGTGATGGGCAACGAGGGGCGCGGACTGTCGCCTGAAGTCAGGAACTGCGTCACCCACAGTCTGCTCATCCCCTGTTTCGCCGCCGTGCATGGGGCAGACAGCCTCAACGTGGCCATAGCCACAGCCGTGGTGTGCTCGGAATTCAGGCGCAGAAGCCGCTGAGGGCAACGACAAACATCACCTTTCCTAACCCGTTGGCTACAAGGCAAGTACGAAAGTGCCGCATTTGCCATCCGCAAATGCCGTGTTTACGATGTGTAAATGCCGTGTTTACGACTCGTAAATATGCCATTTATGCATCGTAAACGGCATAGTTAGCCATCGCAAATGCGACATCTGCGGAAACGGGCAAGCGGGCGGCACACCGAAAACCGGCTTCACAGACGCCCCAAAGCCACCTTTCAGACTCTATATAAACCACCTTTCCGGCGGGAGGAGAGCAAAAAAAGAGGGCAAAACTTGGCTGCACCGCATTTTATTCGTAACTTTGCAGCCCATTATGTAAGGAAATACATTATCAAAATAGTAACATCTAAAATGAAAAAAGGAATTCATCCCGAAAACTATCGCCCCGTCGTATTCAAGGATATGTCCAACGGCGATATGTTCCTTACGCGCTCTACATGCAAGACTACAGATACAGTGGAGTTCGAAGGTGAGACTTACCCAGTGGTAAAAGTGGAAATATCAAGCTCTTCGCACCCCTTCTACACAGGCAAGAGCAAGCTCGTCGATACGGCAGGCCGCGTTGACAAGTTTATGAGCCGCTACGGCAAGGCTGCGAAGAAGTAACATATACAGGCCGAAAGGCCTCGCTGCATGGCGCGTCCGCACAGTTCCCGATTGTGCGGACGCGCTTTTTTGTGCCCCTCCCGTTAAATCCAGGGACAATGTCTGCCCCGTCTTGCCCCCGGAGAAGCCACATCTGCTTATCCCATGTTATACTTGTGCTCCACATCACGGCAGTGTTCAGAACTCCAGCTCCTATTGTATAGTGTCC
>CAVHML010000113.1:3846-7990 GCA_963636905.1 bacterium | reverse complement strand
GGCTGTGAAAAACACGGTTTTTCTTTGTTATGACAGTGATTTTCAGTAATTTTGTCACCAACTTTTACGTTGCAACAAAATAAACTTTACTAAAAACACACCGTTATGGCATACAAGAGGATGACTGCTGCGGAGGCCGCAGCGCTGATAAAGAATGGTGAGAACATAGCCTTGAGCGGATTTACGCCCTCGGGAACGGCCAAGGCCGTGACCAAAGAACTGGCCAAGATAGCCGCCAAGGAGCACGAAGAGGGTAGGGACTTTAAGGTAGGGATATTCACCGGCGCATCTACAGGACAGAGCACCGACGGCGATATGGCCAACGCCAACGCAATAAAATACCGCGCGCCCTACACCACCAACCCTGATTTCCGCAAGCATGTCAACCTCGGAGAGATAGCCTACAACGACATCCATCTGAGTCAGATGGCGCAGGAGCTGCGCTACGGCTTCATGGGCGAGGTGGACTGGGCCATACTCGAAGTGTGCGACCTGGACGAGGGTGAGGGCGTGTGCCACGCCTATCTCACATCGGCCGGCGGCATAAGCCCCACGGCAGCACGTCTGGCCAAGCATGTCATACTGGAGCACAACACTTTCCACAGCACCGGAGCCAAGCTGCTGCACGACGTGTATGAGCTGCAAGACCCTCCATTGCGCCAGCCAATACCAATCGTGGGCGTGAGCGACCGCATAGGCAAGCCTTATGTGGAGATTGACGCAAAGAAGATTGTGGGCGTTGTGGAGTGCAACATTCCCGACGAGGCACGCTCATTCAAGGGCACCGACCCCATAACCACACAGATTGGCCACAACGTGGCGTCGTTCCTCATAGGCGACATGAAGCGCGGCATCATCCCGCAGTCGTTCCTGCCGCTGCAGAGCGGCGTGGGAACAACGGCCAACGCCATACTCGCGGCTCTCAGCAAGGACAAGGACGTACCCGACTTCAACATCTTCACTGAGGTGTTGCAAGACGCTGTGGTCGACATGATGCTGGAGGGTAGGGTGAAGGACGCTTCGGCTTGCTCGCTCACCGTGACCAACGACAGCTTGAAGAAGGTGTATGACAACATAGACTACTTCAGCAAGCACCTCACGTTGCGCCCAAGCGAGATTTCAAACTCGCCGGAACTGATACGCCGCCTCGGAGTCATTGCCATCAACACCGCACTGGAGTGCGACATCTACGGCAATGCCAACTCCACACACATCTGCGGCACAAAGATGATGAACGGTATAGGCGGCTCGGGCGACTTCGAGCGCAACGCCTACATCAGCATATTCACCTGCCCGTCGGTGGCCAAGGACGGACTGATAAGCTCCATCGTGCCTATGGTGAGCCACCACGACCACACAGAGCACGACGTGAACGTGATCGTGACGGAGCAGGGTATAGCCGACCTGAGAGGCAAGAGTCCTATGCAACGCGCACAGTGCATCATAGACAACTGCGCACATCCCGACTACCGCCCATTGCTGCGTGACTACCTGAAGCTCGGCACTGGCGGCCACACTCACCACTGTCTGCCCGCAGCCTTCGCCTTCCACGACACTCTCTCACGCAAAGGCGACATGCGACTGACCGACTTCAGCGAGTACGTGCACTGATCCATACACGCAAACAAAGCGGAAATCCCTGCCAAGCGCAATGGTTTGGCAGGGATTTCCGCTTTGTATTATAACCGCAAACGTCAGCGAAACGCGGCAAGGGATAGGGTAGGGGTCTGCAGAGTTACTCTCCAGTGGCCGTATCGCTGCTTATAAGCGCGAGCAGACGCTCCACGGCCTCGGCCTCGGGGATATTCTTGGCCACACATTCTTTGCGCCTGTAGAGCGAAATCTTGCCTCGTCCGGCACCCACATAGCCATAGTCGGCGTCGGCCATCTCGCCCGGTCCGTTCACTATGCAGCCCATTATGCCTATCTTAAGCCCCGTCATGTGGCTCGTAGCCGCCTTTATACGGGCTATGGTGGAACGCAAATCGTAGAGCGTACGGCCGCATCCTGGACAACTGATATACTCTGTCTTCGACATGCGCAGACGTGCTGCCTGGAGTATGCCGAACGCTGTGGCTTCTATGTCGGCATCGCAGAGTGTGCCGTTGTTCATCAGCCACACGCCATCGCACAGTCCGTCGAACATCAGTGCGCCCATGTCGGCAGCCGACTCCAGCTGGAAGTCGCCCTTTTCCTCCTGCGCATGACTGTACATCTGGCAGAAGACAACCGGATTGTCAATGCCTTTGGACATCATCTCGTGCACCAAGGCGCGCTGTTCGCCCAGACGGTTCTTGTGATTGCTCACTATCACAGCCACCGCTTCGGGGTTTTGCTTCAGGCAAGCCACATACTCTTCTGTGGAAACGCCGAACTGGAGCACAAGAAACTTCATCTCTGCGCTGACGGAAGCCATGAACGGCATGCCTGTGTAGGGGAAGATAGGGTAGAGTAGGGCGTCGGGGTGCTCGGCTTTCAGCCGGTTGTAGGCCGAAAAATCTACGATGAGCGGTTTGCCGTCAGCCGTCTGTGCACCGCCATGCTGCGCCTCAAGGGTGCTGAAGTATTCCTTTCCGTCGCCTATATATACGTAGTCGGCGTCGGAAGGAGCATAGCCGTGAGTGCGGCTGCTTATCACAACGGGCACAGACGCACCGCCTATGCCACCCACAGCGTGCGTCTTGCGACGCTCGGGGTGCAGATAGTCAAACGTGGGACAAGCCGTTCCGGGTATCAACAGATGACCTTCGCGGCACGAAATGTAGTCAACCAAGTGGCGAGCCACGGGTATTTCGGCCTCGGGAGGCTCGCTCAGCGACACGCGGATGGTGTCGCCAATGCCGTCGGCAAGCAGTGCGCCAATGCCCACGGCACTCTTTATGCGGCCGTCTTCGCCCTCGCCAGCCTCGGTGACGCCGAGGTGGAGCGGATAGTGCATGTCTTCCTTGTCCATTTCTGCTACAAGCAGGCGCACCGAACGCACCATCACGACCGTGTTGCTGGCCTTGATGGATATGACAACGTCGTTGAATTGCTCTCGTTTGCAGATACGCAGAAACTCCATACAGCTCTCTACGATGCCTTCAGGAGTGTCTCCGTAGCGCGACATGATGCGGTCGGAGAGCGAGCCGTGGTTCACTCCTATGCGTATGGCGGTGTGGTTCTCGCGACAAATGCGCAGGAACGGCACAAACCGCTCGTCTATCTTGCGCAGTTCGGCGGCGTATTCCTCGTCGGTATATTCAAGATGCTTGAACGTGCGGGCAGGGTCTACGTAGTTGCCGGGGTTTATCCGCACTTTCTCAGCGTACAGGGCGGCCACGTCGGCCACGTTGGGATTGAAGTGTACATCGGCCACCAAGGGCACCATATAGCCGTCGCTGCGCAGGGCAGCATTGATGTTGCGGAGGTTTTCGGCCTCCTTCACGCCCTGCGTAGTGAGCCTTACGTACTCACCGCCGGCATCCACAATGCGCTTGGTCTGCGCCACTGAGCCTTCGGTATCGTCGGTCTTTGTGGTGGTCATCGACTGTATGCGCACCGGATTGTCGCCCCCGAGCGGTGTCGCACCAACATTTACCGCTGACGATTCACGCCGACGGTAATTGAATAGGTCAACCATGAGAAAGCTTAGTTGGTCTTGTACTGGTATTTAACCTCGGCCAAATCCTTGTTGGCCTTCTCTATTTTGGCCTTCAAACCGTCCTTATAGGAAGCCAGACGCGCCGCCAGAGCCTCGTCGGCCAGCGACATCATTTCCACAGCGAGTATGGCTGCGTTCTGCGCACCGTTCACTCCCACCGTGGCAACGGGTATTCCCGGTGGCATCTGTATGATGCTCAGCATGGCGTCAAGCCCGTCGAGCATGCCCTTGATGGGCACTCCTATCACCGGGAGCGTGGTAGAAGCGGCTATAACCCCCGGAAGTGCGGCGGCCATACCGGCTCCTGCTATTATCACTTTGATGCCTCTGTCCTTTGCGCCACGTGCGAACGACTCTACTGCGTCGGGGGTACGGTGGGCTGAAAGGGCGTTTACTTCAAACGGAACCTGCATCTCGTCGAGAAACTTGCAGGCTTTTTCCATTACGGGCAGGTCGCTTGTGCTGCCCATGATGATACTTACCAATGGTGTCATATACAAT
>CAVHML010000113.1:0-3598 GCA_963636905.1 bacterium | reverse complement strand
ACATGAACAGTATGCCCACGCCGGCGCAGACCACGCCCACACCATAGCCACCGAGCACTTGCGACAGCGTGTGCTGGCGTAGTATCATGCGGCTTGAACCCAACAGACCGGACAGTATCAGCACTATGCACAGCCAACCTGTGGGGTTGAACCAGAATATCTCGCTGAAAGCGAACAGCGCACCTGTCACTCCGCCTATGGCAGCCGTATGGGTGCTTATCTTCCACCATACGTTTACCAGTGCGCAGACTATCTGTATTATCAGTGCAGCTATGAGTATGCTGCCCATGAAGTGGGGTATGTGGAGCTGCTCCATGATGTAAACGCATGACATATAGCACAGTATGGATATCACGTAGGGCACCATTCGTTTCTCCTTATGACCCAACTCTATGAGCGTCCAGCCCTGATAACGACGGTACAAGTGGATGAAAACAGTGGGCATAAGGATGGTGAAAAGATATACAATGCCTATGACCGTGAGTTTGTAGGACAGGGGTAACAGGCTGAGATAGCTGAAAGCGAAGAGTGCTATCAGTCCCACTATAGGCAGATAGAACGGCGTGAAAACCATGCTGATGAGCCTCGCCGCGAGTATAATGTGCTTGTATCTCATTTCCTAAGTCTGGCTACTGGTATGTCCAACTGCTCGCGGTATTTGGCCACGGTGCGCCGCGCTATGGGGAAGCCCTTGCGCTTCAGCTCGTCCTTCAGGGCGTCGTCACTAAGCGGACGGCTCTTGTCCTCGCCGTCAATGATGTCCTTCAGGGCGGCCTTTATACGCCTTGTGGATAGTTCCTCGCCGCTTTCGGTCACATAACCGTCGCTGAAGAAGTGGCGCAGTGGGAACGTTCCCCACCGTGTCTGGGCGTACTTGCTGTTGCTAACCCTCGATATGGTGCTAAGGTCAAGCCCGGTCTTTTCGGCTATGTCCTTCAGTATCATGGGTCGAAGCGACGCTTCGTCACCGTCTTCGAAGAACTTGTGCTGCCAGTTTATTATGGCTTTCATGGTGACGGTGAGCGTGCGCTGTCGCGTCTTTATGGCCTCTATGAAGCCTTGGGCGGCATCTACCTTCTTCTTGGTGTACAGCAGAGCCTCCTTCATCTGCCGACTCATGTTGTGCTTGTTGGTCTGATACTCGTTCATCGTGTCGACAAACGACTGCGACACGTGCAGTTCCGGCACGTCACCGTTGTTCAGGGCAAACGTGACCGTACCGTCGTCAAGCGTGTCTATTATGAAATCGGGAGTTATGTGCTGCAGACTGCGCCCAACGGTTTCGCCCATGGCTGCGCCGGGCTTGGGGTTGAGCCGCCTCAGTTCCTTTGCCAAGGTCTCCGTTTGCAGGTCATTCAGTTCAAGAGCAGACTGTATCCTGTCCCAGTGCTTGCGTGTAAACTCCTCGAAATGGCTCTTCACCACACGGTGCATGAGCGTTTTCAGCCTCGAATCGTCCCTTCGGTCTATCTGCAACAGCAGACACTCCTGCAACGAACGCGCACCTATGCCGGCAGGGTCAAACTGTTGCAGCTTGCGCAACACCTCGCCCACCTCCGTTGTGGTAACGTCTATGTTGTGGTATATGGCCAGTTCGTCGGCTATGGAGTCAATGCTTTTGCGCAACAAACCGTCGTCGTCGAGCGAACCTATGAGGTATTCCATTATCTCGCACTGACGTTCGGTGAGGTCAATCTCGCCCATCTGCGAGTGCAACTCGTCGTAGAAGGATGTGGTGTTGCCATAGACAATCTCCTCACGCTCCTCCTGGTTGTTGCTTCCGCCGTGATATACGGGCAAGTCCTCGTCGTCCCGGCCAATGTTTTGCAGCGCGTCGTCGAGTGCCGACTGGCGCTCCTCGCGCTCGTTTTGGGTGTCAAAATCCTCGTCGGCAGAGTCGTCTCCACCGTCAAAGCCACAGTCCTGACTGTCCAAAACGTCGCTCGGCTGGTCGGCTTCCAGTGCTGGATTGTCGTCCATCTCGGTCTTTATCCTGTCTTGCAGCTGCGCTATGGGCAGTTCCACGAGCCTCGCCTGCAACAGTTGTTGCTGCGTTATGCTCTGCGTCTGCTTCAGAGTCTGCTCCTGCTTTTGGATTTGAACTTGGCCTTGACCCATATATCGTTATATGTTTAGTTTCGTTTGCCGTTGATGTGGCTGTAGTTTCTATAGCACGTCACTTGTTGAGCCGCCACGTAACGCCGTCCTTGGTGTCCTTCACCTCGAAGCCGGCTGCGGCGAGAGCGTCGCGTATCTGGTCACTCGTAGCCCAGTCCTTGGCTGCCTTGGCCTTGGCACGCAGGTCGAGCACCATGTCCACAACCTTGCCAAACGCCTCTTCGCGCGCTCCGTCGGAGCTGCCTTTGTCGGCCTTAAGCCCAAGCAGGTCAATGGCAAACAGGTGCATCACGCTCTTCAACTCGGCCAGACAGTCGGCGCATATCGTGGCCTTGTGGTCCAATATCTTGTTTATCGTGCCGCAAGCCTCAAACAGATAGCTTATCACTTGCGGTGTGGCGAGGTCGTCGTTCATGGCGTCGTAGCACTTCTGGCGCAGTTCCTTCACCACCTTCTCCGTCTGCTCATCGCACTTGTCGGCCGGTGTGATGCGCTCCAGGTCGCTTATGCCGTTCATAAGCCGCTCCAGTCCCTTCTCGCTGGCCTGCAGGGCTTCATTGGAGAAGTCAACCGTGCCACGGTAATGGGCTGAAAGGATGAAGAAACGTATCGTCATGGGCGAGTAAGCCTTTTCGAGACTCTCGTGACTGCCTGTGAAGAACTGTTCAAGTGTGATGAAGTTGCCCAAAGACTTGCCCATCTTCTGTCCGTTGATGGTTATCATGTTGTTGTGCATCCAGTAGTGCACCATCTCGTCGCCCTGGCTTGCCACCGCCTGCGCTATCTCGCACTCGTGGTGGGGGAACACCAGATCCATGCCACCGCCGTGTATGTCGAAGTGGTTGCCCAGGTATTTGCGCCCCATGGCAGTACATTCGCAGTGCCATCCGGGGAATCCGTCGCTCCAGGGACTGGGCCAGCGCATGATGTGCTCGGGCTGCGCCTTCTTCCAGAGGGCGAAGTCCACCTGGTTGCGCTTCTCTCCCACGCCGTCAAGCTCGCGGCTGTTGTTTATCACGTCGTCAAGGTTGCGACCAGAGAGCTTGCCGTAGTGGTGGTCCTTGTTATACTTCTCTATGTCGAAATACACCGAACCGTTGCTCACGTATGCGTAGCCGTTGTCCAGTATCTGCTGCACCAGTTGCTCCTGCTCTATGATGTGGCCGGTGGCGTGCGGCTCTATGCTTGGCGGAAGCACGTTGAGCGCGGCCATCGCATCGTGATAGCGGTTGGTGTAGTGCTGCGCTATCTCCATTGGCTCCAGCTGCTCCAGCCGTGCCTTCTTCTCTATCTTGTCGTCGCCCTCGTCGGCGTCGTGCTCCAAGTGGCCCACGTCGGTGATGTTGCGCACATAGCGCACCTTGTAGCCCAGATGGGTCAGATAGCGGAAAAGTATGTCGAACGTTATGGCCGGACGCGCATGACCCAAGTGCGGGTCGCCATAGACTGTTGGGCCGCATACGTACATACCAACGTTAGG
>CAVHML010000112.1:0-8037 GCA_963636905.1 bacterium | reverse complement strand
AACCATTGCCTGCACTGGCTTTCCGCAGACAGCGTGTTTTGATTACGAAAAGCGGCTTCCCGGAGTTCGGGAAGCCGCTTTTCAGTTGCCCTCTAAAAGCTCTTCAGCCATGCTTTCAGGTCGAGCAGCATCTCTATGTGGTAGGGGAAATCCTGGCGGATGCCCCATCCGTGACCCCCGGAGGGGTAGATATGGAGCGTTGCGGGCACGTCATGGCGGTAGCATTGCATATAGTAATTGGCGCCATGTGCCGGCAATACCACATGGTCGTCGTCGCTTAACGCTATGAAAGCCCTTGGTGTGACGCGCGAAACCTGCAGGTCTGTGCTGTATTTCTTCACGTCTTTCTTCGAGGAATGCTTCCCCAGGAAGTTGTCATGCACCACTCTGGCCAGGCTCGGGTCCATGTTTATCACCGGGTAGAACAGTATCTGGAAGTTCGGGGCGGCCTCTCCCGTGGATGAAGTGGCCACTACGGAGGCCAGATGTCCGCCGGCCGAGAAGCCCATGATGCCTATCTGGTCGGTGCGTATGCCCCAGTTGGCGGCATTGCGGCGCACGGTTCTTATGGCTTCCTCGGCGTCTTCGACTGCCACAATGCCCTGTCCGCAGGGCATACGGTACTTCAATACGATGGCCGCAATGCCCTGTGAGGTGAAGAAAGGCGCCCAGTCGCACCCCTCATGCCCCATGGCCAGTGCCATATATGCACCGCCGGGACATATCACCACGGCGCGTCCCGTGGCCTTGGAGGCCTCAGGAAGATACACAACCACCTTTGCCGTGTCGCCCACGCGCCCGTTGTCGTGCGGCGCACCGCCCGGCCACAGCTCAATTTCCACCGGGTTGCCGGCCACAACCCCAATGCCTGCCCACAAAAGGAGGGCAAGCAGCAACAATGTCTTTCTCATAAATCGGTTATAAACGTTTGGTTTTGCACTCTGAAAGCTACAGGCCGGCACTGACAAAGCCATGCGATGCGCACAGAAAACGGCGGCCTGTGTTGCAAAGATAAATCTTTTTTTGTAATATTGCACCGCATTATGGCCACAAAGCCGCCTCCGGCCAAGCCATAGGCACAAGACAAAAGACAAGAAAATGCACCCTTTAGAGAAATTCGAGTACTGTCCGAAGTGCGGAAGCCGCCATTTTGAAGTGAACAGCCCCAAGAGCAAGAAGTGCGAAAACTGCGGTTTCGAATACTACATGAACCCCGGAGCGGCCACAGCGGCCTTCATAGTCAACGAAAAGGGCGAACTGCTGGTGGAGCGCAGGGGCAAGGAGCCGGCCAAAGGCACGCTCGACCTGCCCGGAGGCTTTGCCGACATGGACGAAACCGCCGAAGAGGCGATAGCCAGAGAGGTGAAAGAAGAGACGGGACTGGCCGTGACAAAGGCCGAATACCTGTTCTCCCTGCCCAACATCTACCGCTATTCGGGCTTGGACATACGCACTCTCGACATGTTTTTCAGCTGCACGGTGGAGCCGGGTGCCGCCCCCGTGGCCGCCGACGATGCCGCCGAGTGCCAGTGGGTGCCCCTCAAGGACATACGTACCGAACAGTTCGGACTGCGATCCATACGCCAGGCACTCTATACGTTCCTCGAAAAATGCGGGCAAACCAGATAGAAAGCCGCAGGAAACATCACCAAAGACATTGCAGACACAGGAGAAAGACCCTCAAGACAAACCCCACAACAACCAAAACCACACAGGAATGCGCAAGGTAATAGGCATCGGAGAGACCGTGCTCGACATCATTTTCAAGGACGAACAGCCCATCGGAGCCGTGCCGGGAGGCTCTGTCTTCAACGGAATCATATCGCTGGGACGCGCCGGAGTGCCGGCCACGTTCATCAGCGAGACGGGTAACGACCGAATAGGGCGCAGGATAGTGGACTTCCTCAGGCAGAACGGAGTGAACGCAGACAGCGTTAACGTCTATCCGAACAGCAAGTCGCCGGTGTCACTGGCCTTTCTCGACAGCGCAAACGACGCGGAATACATCTTCTACAAGGACCACCAGCACGACAAACTCGACTTCTCCTACCCCGAAGTAGGCCGCGACGACGTGGTAATGTTCGGCTCCTACTACGCCATCAACCCCGTCATAAGGCCGCAAGTGCTGGGTTTCCTCGAATATGCGCACAACCGGGGAGCCATACTTTACTATGATGTGAACTTCAGGGAGTCGCACAAGAACGAAATAGTGAGGATTAAGCCCAACTTAATCGAGAACCTGGAGTATGCAGACATAGTGCGCGGCAGCAAGGAAGACTTCAGTATCTTGTATAAAAAGGACTCTGCGGACTCCGTTTACCGCACGGAAATAGCCTTTTACACCAGGAAATTCATATTCACACAGGGCAAGAACCCGGTGGAACTGAGGGCGGAAAACGGGCTTAACAAGCAGTATCCCGTGATTGAAACCGACACTGTAAGCACCATAGGCGCAGGGGACAACTTCAACGCGGGCTTCGTTTACGGTCTCCTGAAGTACGGGATAACGCGCGAAAACATAGAACAGGGACTCACCGAACAGCAGTGGGACAATCTGATACACTGCGCCCTGCTCTTCTCAGCCAACTGTTGCAAGAGCATAAGCAACTCAATTGACAAGGATTTCGGCAACAGTATGAAGCTCTGAAGGCAGCGGAACAGTGGTATGAAGATGGTCTTTTGAGTTTCTGAAGGCAGCGGAACGGTGGTCTAATGGCAGCAGTACATAGTTCTAAGGGCAGCGGAACAGGGTTCTAAAGATAGAAGATGGCCTCCGTACCCATATTGAAAAGCAGGTCAAGCACGCTCAGATTTGGCATGAAACCGTGCTTGACGGCATACACCTGATAGTAGTTTTTTGGAGCGAAGTCACGGTCTTCCAACGGATGTTTGGGGTCTATGGCATCGCGGAAGTCGGCAACAGTGCCGTTGAAACCGCTGTTTTCAGTGCCTGAACCGCCCATTTTGCCATAAAACGACGGCAAGTCTTCAGTGTGGATGTATTTGTCGGTAGGAAGAATGTGCGGAGTTATGTCGAGCAGTTCGCACATTTTTTGGCAAATCTCCATGTTATAGTCGTAGAGGAACTCCCACTTGCGCTCGAAAAACGGGCGGATGTCGTCGGCGTAGTAGTCGAAAAACGGCGACTCACTGTACGCACTGAGCAGCGCGTGCCAATGGATATGCCGCCAGTTGCCGTGGTCGCTGATGCGTATGTCCCTGACCTGTTGCGCCCCGGCGGCTCTTTCCACCGGCACAGTCAACGCCTGCGCACCGTTGGTAGTGGCAATCACGCAGCGGTTGCGGTAGGTCTGCTTGCGGAAAGTGTCGCACCGCTCGATGAAAACACGGTCGTAGCGGTACAGTTTCTGGTACCACTGCACCGGCCCGAAGTAGGTTGTACTAAGAAGAACTTGCTTTTCTGTCATCGCAATCTTGTGCTTCGTCATGCCAAAGTCCGCCGCCTGACGCTGGAAACGGCAGTCTTTACGCTCCGCATCCGCACCACTGGCAAGCGTTCACTTCAGCATTAGCGTCCGCTCACTCCTGAAACTTTCAAGCAAAGGGCGGCTCTTGTCACGGCTGTAAACCACCATACACACCCGCCCGATGATGCGGCTTTCGGGCACAGGACCTATGGTGCGGCTGTCCAGACCGCCCTTTCCGATGGCTTCCATCCAGTAGTAGTCCTCGTCAGCGCAGGTTGCCGTGCGTCCGGGGACAAGGTATGAGCCTTTTCCGACGGCTACTGTGTCGCCGGGAACGTACCTGCAGCGGCACACAAGCACCCCCTTGTGCCTCTCGTCGGGGCTGTCGAAGGCCACTATGTCGCCCTTTTCCACAGGCGAAGCCAGCAGCCTCCCGTAGTAGAAAAGCCCCTTTCCGCCGCCTGTCCTTAGCCCGTAGCTCCACCGGTTGACCAGTATCCGGTCGCCTTCCACCAGTTCCGGCTCAAGATTGTGCCCGTCCACCGTATATAAGGTGAACGCAAGCACCCTGAAAGCGGCTACTGCAAAGGCCGCGACAAGCAGGGCGAGGAGGAACTGGGCGGTGGTTTTCAATACTGTTTCTGACGGGTTGTTGGTAATAAACGGGCTGGCTCTTGATAACAAACGGGCAGGTTCTTGACACCAAACCGGCGGTTTGCGGTGCAAAAGCGGCCTGTTTACGGGTCGCAAACGGGCGGTTTATGACAGCCCGGCCGGCGGGTTGCGGCGCTACTTTATGTTGTCAACGATGCTGAACAGGCGGTTCCACCGTATCCCGGAGAAGCCGTGGCGGTCAGGATCGCTCGACCACCAGATGAAAATGGGCTTCCCGACGATGTGGTCTTCGGGTACAAAGCCCCAATAGCGCGAGTCGGCGGAGTTATGCCGGTTGTCTCCCATCATCCAGTAGTAGTCCAGCTTGAACGTGTAGGCCGTTGCCGGCTTGCCGTTGATGTATATCCTGCCGTCAACCACCCTCAGGTCGTTGCCCTCGTAAACCCTTATGGGTCGTTCATAGACGGGCAGGTTGTCGAGAGTGAGCCGTATGCTCTTGCCCTTTGCCGGTATCCATATTGGCCCGTAGTTGTCTCTTGTCCAGTGTTTGTTGCCGTTGAGCGGATAGGTGTCCAGGTCTGTGGCGTCGGTGTTGATGGTTATGCTCTCCACAAGGTCTTTCCGCATGGCCAGGGCGGCCACCGCGCGCTTTGTAAGCGGCATGAAGCCCTGCGTGTTTAGGCTGGTCAGGTCTTCCATGGATATGTCCAGCTCCTTCATCAGGTCGTCCGGCAGTCCCTGGCGCAGCTTTACACGATAGGTGTATTGCACGTTTTCGGGTTCCTTGTTGGGCTTTCCGTCAAGATAGACTATGCGGTTCTTTATCTGGAGCGTCTGTCCGGGCAGTCCCACGCACCGCTTCACGTAGTTTTCCCGGCGGTCTGTCGGGCGCGAAATCACCTCTCCGTACTCGGCGGAGTTGGCCTTTATCTCCTCCCGCCCGGCGGCATAGATGGCGTCGAAGTAGCGCATACGGTCTTCAACCGACAGGGAGTCGGGGTCGGGACGCTGCGGATAGATCTGATAACCGATGGAGTAGCACATCTGGTAGTAGTCGTATGCCTGGTAGCGGGGGGCTGAACACAGGGTGTCGCCGGCCGGGTAGTTGAACACAACTATGTCGTTGAGCTTCACTTTCCCCAATCCTTTCACGCGACGGTAGTCCCATTGCGGCCACTCGATGTAGGACTTGCACTCCACAACGGGCAGTGTGTGCTGCGTAAGCGGCATGGTCAGCGGCGTCTGCGGTATGCGCGGCCCGTAGCTAACCTTGCTTACGAAGAGGTAGTCGCCCGTCAGGAGTGACTTTTCGAGCGAGCTGGAGGGTATAACGTAGTTCTGGAAGAAGAACAGGTTGACGAAATAGACGGCCACAAGGGCGAACACTATGGCGTCAACCCACGACATGATGAACTTCACAGGCCGCTCCGCGTCCTTCCACCACTGCCAGCGTATCTTCTTTGTTATATATACATCATATATGAACGGCACCACCACGAGTCCCATCCAGCTCTTCACCCACAGGAGGAAGAGCAGATAGAGCACGAGAACGGTGGCCAGCTTGAGCCATTGCTTTGCCGCAGGCTTCTGTTTCCTGTTGTTTCCCATCGTAACTTAAAACTTGAACATGTCGTTTATGGTGAGCAGTCCCTCGTGGGTGGCCGTGTATTCGGCGGCAAGCACCGCCCCGAGGGCAAATCCCTTGCGCGAATGAGCGTCGTGGGTGATGGTTATGCTGTCGGCGTCGCTGTCGTAGCACACCGTATGTATGCCCGGCACCTCGCCCCGGCGCACGCTGTCTATGCGCAACTCGCCGGGCTTGCAGTCGCAGGAGCCGCTCACAGTGCCGTCGGGTGCGGTCATTGTGCCCTTCACCCAGCGGTCTTTGCGGTCGAGATTGCCAATGATTTCCTCGGCAAGCGTTATGGCCGTGCCGCTCGGAGCGTCGAGTTTGTGCACGTGGTGTACCTCTTCCATTGTCACGTCATACTGGTTAAAGCCGTTCATCACCTTGGCCAAGTACCTGTTAACCGCCGAGAAAATGGCCACGCCCACCGAGAAATTGGATGCCCAGAAGAGCGTTTTGCCTCCTTCGGGCGAGCACATGCGCTCCACGTCTGCCCGGTGCTCGGCCATCCAGCCAGTCGATCCGCTCACCACCTTCACGCCTTTTGCAAACGCTTTCAGGTAGTTGCCGTAGGCCGACGTGGGAGACGTGAACTCAATGGCCACCTCCGCCGACGCGAAAGCGGGGCTGTCGAAGTCCTGCTGGTTGTCTATATCAATCACACTCACTATCTCGTGGCCGCGGCTCAGGGCTATCTGTTCTATCATCCTGCCCATTTTCCCATAGCCGATCAATGCTATCTTCATGCTAATGACGGTATTAAAACTTTCTGTTGAGGGTATTAAAACTCTGCAAAGTTACATTTTTCTGCAATATCGCCCTAACTATTTGACGGGAAAGATAACGGAAACGGGCGAATACGGCTGCAATCCGGCGCCGTTTCCCCTGCGGTTTCCCCCACGGAAACAGCCCCTGCGGTTTCATAACCCGCCCGTTTGCGACAGCTAACTGTGGCATCTGCGAATCGTAAATGCGGCATTTACGGGTGCTAACTGCGGCATTTACGGGTCGTAAACGCGGCATTTACGATGGCTAAACGGCCGGTTTTTCCGGACCCACTCCGCTCTTCTTGATTATCAACGCGTTGCTTTCAAATCATAAAAAAAGAGAATAAAGTGCATAAATATGGCCGCTTCTTCGTTCGTTACGTGGGTTTTAAGTAAATTTGCGCGATTTTTGATGTAACAAGAAACAATAAGTTTTTAATTTAGATGAACGTAATTACGAAGACCATCTCGCTGCCCGATGGCAGAACCATCAGCATCGAGACCGGGAAAGTGGCAAAACAGTGCGACGGATCTTGCGTGCTCCGTATGGGCAACACCGTGCTTCTGGCCACCGTTTGTGCCGCAAAAGATGCAGTTCCCGGAACAGATTTCATGCCTTTGCAGGTAGATTACAGAGAACAGTATGCCGCCGCAGGACGCTTCCCAGGCGGATTCACCAAGCGCGAAGGCAAGGCTGGCGACAACGAAATACTCACGTCACGACTGGTTGACCGCGTGTTGCGCCCGCTGTTCCCCTCAAATTTCCACGCTGAAGTGTTCGTCAACGTGATGCTGCTGTCCGCTGACGGAGTTGACCAGCCCGATGCACTCGCCGGATTTGCCGCCTCCACGGCTCTGGCTTGCTCGGACATTCCTTTCGAGTGCCCCATCAGCGAGGTGCGTGTGGCGCGTGTAAACGGCGAATACATTATCGACCCGACCTTTGAACAGATGAAAGAGGCCGACATGGACATCATGGTAGGAGCCTCAGCCGAGAACATTATGATGGTGGAAGGCGAGATGAAGGAAGTGTCGGAGCAGGACATGATAGGCGCATTGAAGGCTGCCATGGCTGCCATCAAGCCCATGTGCGAGCTGCAGACCGAACTGTCGAAGGAGCTGGGCAAGGACATAAAGCGCGAATATGACCACGAGGTGAACGACGAAGACCTGCGCAAGCAGATGAACGACGAGCTTTACCAGAAGGCATACGACGTTACAAAGCAAGCACTCGACAAGCAGGCACGCCAAGATGCCTTTGACAAGATAATAAGTGACTTCAAGGAGGCATACAACGCCGCCCATGCCGACCTGACAGAGGACGAGCTGGAAGAGAAAGCAGCCATGATGGAACGCTACTACCACGACGTTATGCGCGACGCCATGCGCCGTTGCATCCTTGACGAGGGCATCCGTCTCGACGGACGCAAGACTGACGAGATAAGACCGATATGGTGCGAGGTGAGTCCCCTGCCCATGCCTCACGGAAGTTCCATCTTCACGCGCGGCGAAACGCAGTCTCTCACCACCTGTACGCTCGGTACAAAGCTCGACGAGAAGATGGTTGACGACGTTCTCGACAAGAGTTACATGCGCTTCT
>CAVHML010000111.1:0-8141 GCA_963636905.1 bacterium | reverse complement strand
GGTGCATTTAGCACTCGTAAACGGGCGGTTTATGATTTACATTCCTGTGGGTATAGCCTCGAAGAGGCTGCATCTCAGTAACCCCATGTGCAGCGAAGCGGAACATGGGGTGTATGTATCTGTGGAGGAACATCGGCTTCGAAGATGCCGCACATAAGCCTATAGGGAACTTCTCCGCACGGACAAGTATGTCTTTCCGCAGCTGTGCGGCATCTTCGAAGCCGGCATTGGTGCTGCCATCCACCGCCCCATGTTCCGCTGACGCTGCACATGGGGTTACTGAGATGCGGCCTCTTCGAGGCCATGCGCAATACCGTACCCTCCAAGTGCTTCATTCTGTTGCAAAGTGCGGCATCTGTGCATTAACGGAAGAACCGTCTTTAAGGCGTAAACTGGCGGCTTGGCAACCATAAACGGCACAGTAGCCGCCGTAAACGGCCTGTTTACGGGTCGTAAACGGGCGGTTTAGCACTCGTAAACGGGCGGTTTACGTGCGCCAAACGGCCGGGTCTTTCCGCCAAGGCTGCCTTGTCGCTCGTAGAAATGGCCGTGAAAACCGTCGTGATGCGGCGGTGCAGCACAGCATTTCCGCCCCTTTTGTTTCCTTATTCCCTTTATTTACACTAACTTTGCAGTAGATAAACAGTGCCGGAGCTGCGGGTAGTCAAGCCCGTCAGGCCCATCGGCACTGCCAGACCACCAGACTGGTTGCTTTATGACAACGGAAAACGGCAAGAAACCACTTCTCGGAATGTCGCCCGACGAGCTTAAGGCTGCCGTGAAGGCCATGGGTATGCCGGCTTTCACGGCCGGTCAGATTGCGCATTGGCTGTATGTGGGTCACGTGGCCTCGATAGATGCGATGACAAACATATCAAAGGCCAACCGCACACTGCTGGAACGAGGGTTTGAAGTGGGCGCAATGCCGCCCGTGGAGAGGCAGCAATCAAAGGACGGAACGGTGAAATACCTCTTCCCGACGGCCTCCGGGAAGTTCGTCGAGACGGTGTTCATACCCGACAACGACCGGGCTACGCTCTGCGTCTCGTCGCAAGTGGGGTGCAAAATGAACTGTCTCTTCTGCCAAACCGGCAAACAGGGGTTTGACGGAAACCTGACTGCCGCCGACATACTCAACCAGATATACTCGCTGCCCGAACGCGAGAGGCTGACAAACATAGTGTTCATGGGGCAGGGAGAGCCGATGGACAACCTCGAAAACGTGCTCCGGGCCACCGAAACGCTCACTTCGCAGTGGGGATGGGCATGGAGTCCGAGGCGCATAACGGTGAGTAGCGTGGGCGTAAAGAACAAGTTGAAGCGCTTTCTCGACGAGAGCGAGTGCCATGTGGCCATAAGCCTGCACGCACCCGACCACGTTCTGCGCCGCCAACTGATGCCCGCCGAGGGTCAGATGCCCATTGCCGAGGTGGTGGAGCTGCTCCGCCACTACGATTTCAGCCACCAGAGGCGCGTGTCCTTTGAATATATCGTGTTCAAGGGTGTCAATGACAGTCTGGAACACGCCCGCGAGACAATAAAACTGCTGGCCGGGCTGGACTGCCGCATCAACTTGATACGCTTCCATGCCATACCTGACGTTGACCTGCAGGGCGTCGGCGACAGCCGGATGGAGGAGCTGCGCGACTATCTGACCGCCCACGGGGTGTTTACCACCATACGCGCCAGTCGCGGACAGGACATCTTTGCCGCCTGTGGGTTGCTTTCCACGGCAAGGAGGGACGGTATGCTGACCAACACTTAGGGCTATGCTGACGGCAGACAGGGCTGTATATATAATAAGGTGTGCATTGGCGTGCGCCATAGTGCCGCTCCTTGCCGCCTGTGACGGACTCGGAGTGAAGCCAAACAGCGGCGGAGAACCCTACGGGGTGCTCCTCGTGACCGGGGACACGGCTGTCCGGCGCGTCATGGACAGCGTTCTTGACTCGCCAGTGCCGGCATTGCCGCAGAAAGAACGGTGGTTCGACGTGTCGCACTTTACCGGAAAGGCCTCCGACAGAGCCGTCCGCTATGCGCGGTGCATGGTGGTTGTGCAGACCGACAGCGTCCTTTATAAACGCACGAGGATAAGATACGCCAAGGATGTGAACGCCCGCCACCAGATAGTGGTAACGGTCAGCACCCCCTCAGCGGCCGTTCTCGCAAAGGATATGGTCAGGATGGGGCAGCGGTTGAGACTGCTGCTGGAGCGTTTCGAGCTGAACGCCGGGGCGGAAAGCCTGCGCCGGAGCCACAATACAGCCGCGCGGAAGGCCGTAAGGGCAATGTTCGGATGGGACATACTGGTGCCTCAGGAACTGACAGCCATGAAGAAAGGACGGCAATTCCTGTGGTTCTCGGACAACAGGGCGGAGGGTTCGGCCAACATCTGCGTCTATTCCTACCCCGGAACCGCCCTCGACACCGCCCGCAACATGGCCATGCGCGACAGCGTAATGGGCAGGAACATACCGGGAGAGCGGCCTTTCATGCACATGAAAACGGAATGCCGCATACCGGTAGTGCAACGTCTGACGGTGGAAAAGGGGCGGACAATGCTCGTCAGTCACGGTCTCTGGCAGATGTCAGGCGACGCTATGGGAGGGCCGTTCGTCAGTCTGGCCATGGCAGACACCGCCCGTGGCGCGACCATAGTGGCCGAAGGCTTCGTCTTTGCGCCGGGAAAACGGAAGCGGAACGCCGTGAAACGGCTCGAAGCCGCACTATATACGCTCGCCAAGGCGGCGGAAACACGATAGAAACATAACGACAACGGGGGCAGACCGCCCTCTGACAATAATAAAAAGAACAGAACGACAATGGAAAACAGCAGACCAATACGCGTGGCCATCACGCATGGAGACACTAACGGCATAGGCTATGAGGTGATATTCAAGGCTTTCGACGACCCGGCAATGCTGGAATTGTGTACTCCCATAATCTATGGCTCGCCCAAAGTGGCGGCCTATCACCGCAAACTGCTCAACCTGCAGTCGCCATTCAGCATAATTGACAAGGCTGAAGAGGCCAAAGACGGGCGCATAAACCTGCTTACAACGTTTGAAGACGACGTGAAAGTGGAGATGGGACAGCCCTCACAAGAGGCCGGACAGGCCGCTCTGAAGGCTCTCGACCGTGCCATGACCGACTACCGCTCGGCGCTTTACGACGTGCTTGTCACCGCTCCAATAAACAAAAGTACCATACAGAGCGACGGTTTCCGCTTCTGCGGCCACACTGAATACATCGAAAACTGCTTGGGAGACGGCAAGAAAGCGCTCATGATACTTATGAACGGAGGACTTAGAGTGGCACTTGTCACCACCCATCTGCCCATAAAGGATGTGGCAACGGCCATAACAACAGAGAAAATCGTGGAGAAGGCAACCGTTTTCTTCGGCAGTCTCAAGCGTGATTTCCGCATTTCCAACCCCCGGATTGCCGTACTTTCACTCAATCCCCATGCCGGTGACAACGGCTTAGTGGGCACTGAAGAGGCTGAAATCATAGTCCCTGCAATACAGGAACTGGAGAAAAAGGGTATGCAAGCCTTCGGTCCCTATCCCGCAGACGGCTTCTTCGGCAGTTGTATGTATAACCGTTTCGACGGCGTACTGGCCATGTACCACGACCAGGGACTTGCCCCGTTCAAGGCTCTTGCCGCAGAAACGGGCGTGAACTACACCGCCGGCTTGCCGATAGTGCGCACTTCGCCCGACCACGGAACGGCATACGACATCGCCGGAAAGGACATTGCCGATGCGACATCGTTCCGTCAGGCTGTTTATACTGCCATAGACGTGTTCCGCAACAGGGCCGAATACGACAGCCCGATGGGCAATCCGCTGCCCAAACTTTACCGTGAAAAGCGTGATGACAGCGACAAATCGCGCTTCTCAACACCCCGTGCGCGCAAGGAAAACAGGCAACAGCAAGACGCTACAACGGCCTGACGATGAAGAAAAAGTACCAGAACGCGTTCTTCATCTTCGGCTTGGCCGTGCTTGTCCTGATGGTTTCGCAGTTGGATTTCGCCCAAGTGCGTGACGGACTGGGCAGGACAGGCTACTGGTTTGCCGCTGTTGTGGTGCTGTGGGCGTTCCTTTACCTGTTCAACACCGCCGCCTGGCTTGTGATAATCAACAATACAGGTGACGGGGAAAGCGGAATTGGAAATACTGAAAGCGGCATTGGGAACGTGAACTGTGGCAGTCGGGACGTGAACCGTGGCTATGGTGACAAAGACTACTACAGTTGCAACGTAGAAAGCCGCATTGGTGACACGGAACTCGGCAGTGGGGACGGAAAACCCGTTGGAAAGGACGGGCGAAAGGTAGGGTTCTGGTGGCTTTACCGGGTCACTGTCAGCGGTTTTGCGCTCAATTACGCCACCCCGGGCGGCCTTATGGGCGGCGAACCGTACCGCATAATGGCTCTGTCTCCCAAGGTTGGCGCGGAAAGGGCTTCGGCTTCCGTCATTCTCTACGCCATGACGCACATCTTTTCGCACTTCTGGTTCTGGCTGTTCTCCTGTTTCCTGTATGTAATCACGCAGACGGTCAATCTGTTCATGGGAGTTCTGCTCTTGGCAGTCGCCACTTCCTGTCTGCTGGCCATCTGGTTTTTCCTGAAAGGCTACAAGAAAGGCATCGCAATGCGGTGCATGAATGTGCTGAGGCATTTCCCTATGATACGGAAGTGGGCCGGACCGTTCATCGAAAGGCACAAGATGCAGCTCGACACCATTGACCGGCAGATCGCCGCACTGCACAATCAGAACCGCCGTTCGTTCGTTTCGGCGGTGTCACTTGAGTTCCTGTGCCGCATAACCTCGGCGTTGGAGATCTATTTCGTGCTGCTTGTGCTGTCGCCGACGGCCAGTTACACAGACTCAATCCTTATCCTGGCGTTCACATCCCTGTTTGCCAACATGCTTTTCTTCATGCCTTTGCAGTTGGGAGGGCGCGAGGGAGGCTTCCTAATGTCGGCAAAGGGACTTGCATTGACGGCAAGTACCGGCATTTCAGTGGCTCTTATCGTCAGGATACGCGAACTGATATGGACGGCAATAGGGCTGTTGATGATAAAAATGAGGAAATAGACGACCGCAAAGCAGCCCCTTTTTCCGATGCAACCGTGCCTTTTCCAAAGTAAAAGGGATATTACGCTTCACAACTCGGCTCAAAGAGCCTCATCGGGTGGCCGTTCAGGTGTCCGCAAGGGGCGTTTGGGCAAGTGTTTCTTCTTGCGCAGGTAAGCCTCTTTGCGCCGTTCGTACTCCTCACGGTGCTTTTCAAGGAAGTTGTCTGCCATGCTTTCTGTAGTTAAGGCTTTATTACCCGGATGTAGAGGCTTCAGAAAATAATGTCCAAGGCTTTACTGACCGCCCGTTAGTACATCGCTGACCGATTTTTACAGCCACACTGACCAGCCGTTACAGCCCGCAGACCAGCCGTTACAGCCACACTGACCAGCCGTTACTGCTTCACAAACTTGTTGTAAACCACGCTGATTTCAATCTTTTTGTGCGGGTTGTCGGCACCGCCCACCAGCTTTGTGCTCTTGAGTGCCATCTCGTTGGAAACGTTGGTTATGGTTGTCGATGACGAAGAGGTGTTCGTGGTCACGGCAACGGGCACGAGCACGGCCTTGTTCCATGAGTCTGTGGTGCTTTTCCCGTCTCTTTTTGCCTTGTACATGGCCAACACGAGTCCGGCAATGTTGTTGAATGCGTATGTATTGCGCGTGTTGTCGTATGTGGCAAGGTACGTCTGCATGTTGTCAGGCAGGTTCTTGTTCTCGAAGAAGCTGTAGAGGCTGTCCTTAGGCATTATCATTACGCTTGTCGGCTCGCCGAACGAGTTGTCGTCATTGGTGGGGTTGAGTCTTGTGAACACCACTTTCGCCGAGCTTAAGGTGTCGTTTTCGTGGCCGCGCGCTATCTCTTCGATGGGCAGAGTGACCTCGGTGAAGATGCCGGCAGGGGTTTTTATATAGGTACACGTCTGGTCTTCGGCCAGTTGTTTCGTGCGTTCCTTGTCGTTGACGATGGTGTTTGTCTGCATCACCTCCTCGGTTCCCGACAGCCTTATCATGCCGTTTATTGTGGAATCGTTTTCGGTGTAGCGGTAATACACCTGCAGTTCGGTCATGTAAACCTCGCATATCACTCCGAGACCGTCGGTGGATTTGATGTAAAAGCCGGGGCATACGTTGTGCGCAAAGCTGTATGAGTTCTTGAAATATGCCTTGTTTTCATAGAACTTGCGCATGATGTAGGTGCCGTAGTTGTCGTATTTCCGGCCGTTTGTGTCGGTGTATTCGTCGTCGAGCGATATGGTTATCGGCTTGGTAGAGCCGTTTGAGGATATGCTGTTGCGCAGACTGTCGCTCAGATTGAGGTCCATTACGGTATAGGCCTTGTTCTTTCTGATCTGTTTCCCGTCGGTTCTCAGCATCCCTTTGGCCTCCGGGTTGAAGTTGGTGTAGTAGGATTGTCCCTCTTCCACGGGCGTTGCCATCTCGCAGACGGCCAGTTTCATGGGGTTGAGCGAGTCGCCTTCATAGCTTTTCACGAATATCCGCAACCGGCAGGAGTCGGCCACGACCTGTCCGTCCTTGCGGCTTACGATGCTGTCTTGGGCGGGCAGATACTCGCTGTTGCCGTATATGTTTTCGAGAATGGTGAATTGCGTGGTGTAATTGCTTGTAACGTAAGTGCCCGTTTCCGGGTCTTTGATGTGTCCGAGGTAGGTGTATATGCTCCGTGACAGCACTGAGTCAACGGCAATCGACCTTGTGCTGACCTCAAACGTGTCGGTCTGGATGTCAAGTCTGTCTGTTGTGTCGGTCAGGGAGTTGCCTATGGTGTCGGTAGTGTCGGTACAGGCGGCAAGCATTGCCCCTACGAATGCGAAAACCGCCAATTGCTTGATTTTCATTGCTGTTTCCTTGTGTATCGTGTCGTTGTGTTGCCGGCCTTGGCTTGGGCGTTTGCTTCAGCCTAATGGACGGTCTGGCCTTGCGCCTATTGGCATATTTTCTCGTAGAACTCCTCGTATTTGGCTGCAAAGTCCTCTCCGGGATAGCCGAGCAGCGGGGTGTTGCCGGCCTTAGCGTATTCCAGCAGCTCTCCGTTGACCCCTTCTCCGGCCTCGATTACCCCGTCGGAATAGTCAATGGCCAGCTTTCCAAGCTCCCGGAAGTCAAATTCGTTGTTGTATTTGGCCAACAGCTTGGCCTTGGCGTCGCGGAATTCGAGTGTTTTCTTGAAGTTTTCGCCCAGGTCACGCTTCAGGCTGTTGGCGTAGAGCGACGTTATCACCTTGGCGTCGGCAAAGGACGGCTCGTCGTGGTAGGCCGTTTTCACGTAGAAGGGCACCACTGCGCTCATCCATCCCTGGCAGTGTATGATGTCGGGGGTCCACCTCAGCTTCTTAACCGTTTCGAGTACGCCGCGCGCAAAGAATATTGCCCGCTCGCCGTTGTCCGCATAGTCCTCGCCATTCTCGTCGGTTGCCATGAGTCGGGAGGTGAAATAGTCGTCGTTGTCGATGAAATACACCTGGATACGGGTTGATGGAATGGACGCAACCTTTATGATTAGCGGATGGTCTGTATCGTTTATGATCAGGTTAATCCCCGACAGGCGTATCACTTCGTGCAGTTGTCCGCGCCGTTCGTTTATGTTTCCCCACTTGGGCATGAACGTTCTTATCTCGTGACCGCCCTCCTGTATGGCCTGTGCCACGTTGCGGCCCATAAGGGACAGCTCGCTTTCGGGCACGTAGGGTTGGATTTCCTGGTTAATGAACAATACTTTCTTTGCCATGATGCTTCGTTTTATCCTTGCAAAGTTACGAAAAAATATCGGTTTGGAGGCACTTTTGTCCCTAAATGTTTTGCGGAAACGGAAGCGGAGCGGTGCGGAAAGCATCCGTCTGACGGCGGTTCTTGTCAGTTTTTTGGTGCGTCGGACAGGCGCGGTGGGGGCGTTTTCTGCGTTCCTTCCATTAAATTTGTGGACAGCGCCTTGCTGTTTTGGCCTCGAAGAGGCCGCACCTCAGTAACCCCATGTGCAGCCTCTTCGAGGCTATGCCCGCTGCTGTCTCCGCCAAGTGCTTCATTCTGCTGCAAAG
>CAVHML010000110.1:0-8162 GCA_963636905.1 bacterium | reverse complement strand
TTTCAGATTTTCAGGCTCTTCATTATCTCGCTCATTTTCTGTAGCGTTGATATGCGGGTGGGCACGAGGGGCAGACGGAGCACGTTGTTTATCATGCCCATTTCGTGGAGCATGGCCTTGACACCGGCCGGGTTGCCATCGACAAAGAGCAGGCTGAAGAGGTCTGTAAAGCGGTGGTGTATCTTTCGGGCGGCCTCATACTCGCCGTTAAACTCCAGTCTGATCATCTTGGAGAACTCCTTTGGCAGCGCATTGCCTATCACGCTTATCACTCCCACGGCCCCGCACGACACCATGGGGAACGTCAGTGCGTCGTCACCGCTAAGGACGTCAAAGCTGTTCGGCTTGTTCTTGATTATCTCGTCCACCTGTTCGAGGTTGCCGCAAGCCTCTTTTATGGCCACAATATTGGCACAGTCGCGGGCCAGGCGCACGGTTGTCGCCGCCTGGAGGTTCACTCCCGTGCGTCCGGGCACATTATACAGCACCACAGGCAGCCGGCTTGCCTCGGCAATGGCCTTGAAATGGCGGTACAGACCCTCCTGTGACGGTTTGTTGTAGTACGGACACACGCTCAGAATACCGTCTATGCCCTTGAAGTCACGGCTTTTCAGCTCCTCCACCACGGCCGCCGTATTGTTGCCTCCGCAGCCCATGAGTATCGGCACGCGCCCTTTTACGGTGGCCACTATCGTGTCTTTCACCTCCTGTTTCTCGCTTTCGCTGAGACAAGGCGTTTCGCCGGTGGTGGCAAGTATGCAGAAAAAGTCGGCTCCATTGGCCAACTGATATTCCACCAGGCGCACCAGCGCGCGATAATCTACTGAACCGTCTTCGCAAAAAGGTGTAATCAAGGCGATACCCAAGCCCTTGAAAATATTGTGCACCATAATAAAAATGTGTATGTGATTGCTTTTGAACTACAAAATTACACAATTAAATTGGAAAAAGTAACACTTAGCCACCTTTTCTTCCCCTTTCGTAAAATGTTGTCCCGTCGTAAAGTCAGCCGTCGCCCTGTTTCTTGACCCCAACCTCCTCGTTTTCACAAGGCAAACGGCCTCTCTGTTGTCGTAAACGGGCTGTAGAATTTCGTAAAGAGGCTCTTTACGGAAACGGGAGGGATGACTGGGAGGTGAAAGGCGGCGGCTTAGCCGTTCTTCTTGTAGCTCACGACTGCCCAGAAGTCGATGGCTGCGGCCATTGCGGCAAGCGTTATGAGGGGCTGGACGATGTCTGCAAGGGTTCCGCCGCGCACGAATACGGTGCGCATTATGTCGATATAGTGGCGTATGGGGTTGATCAGGGTGAGCGTCTGCGCCCATTCGGGCATACTGCGCACGGGGGTGAACAGTCCGCTGAGCAGCATCATGCACACCACGAAGAACCACATTACGAATATGGCTTGCTGCATTGTGCTGCTGGTGTTGGATATTACGAGTCCCAAACCGCTCACGCACAGGGCGAAAATCATGGAGGCGAGGTAGAGTAGGCCGATGTTGCCCGCAGGAACTATGCCATAGACGAGCCACGAAAGCAGGAAGCAGAGCGTCAGCACGACCATGCCTACTGTCCAGTAGGGCAGGAGCTTCGACGCAATGAAGCAGCTGCGGCTCACGGGGGTCACGTTCATTTGCTCTATCGTGCCGGTCTCCTTCTCGCCGACGATGTTGAGGGCGGGCAGAAAGCCGCACAGCATCAGCACAAGTATGGACATGAGGGCCGGTATCATGAACACTTTGTAGTCGAGATGCTTGTTGTAGAGGTTCAGTTCCGTCGTGTTCGTCTGCGGTGCGGCGGCGTTTGCGATGTCTTGGGCGATGATGTTGGCCAGGTAGGACGCACCCATTCCGCCCTTCGTCCCGTTCATTGCGTTGGCGGCAACGAGCACTTGGGGAGTCTTGCCCAGTGCGATGTCGCGGCTGAAGTGGCGCGGTATTGTCACCACAACGTCGCAGTCGCCGCTCTCAATCCCGCGCATGGCTTCGGCGTTGGAGGCCTTCTGTCCGCAAAAGGCGAAGTGCCGCGACGCTTCGATGCGCTGGGTGAGCCTTGCGGAGCGCACACTGCGGTCGAGGTCAACCACACTCACGCGTATGTTCTTCACCTCCATGTTCATCACCCACGGCATTACGCACATGATAACTATGGGGAACATGACCAGCAGACGCGGCAGAAAGGCGTTGCGACGCATCTGGAGGAACTCCTTTTTCACTAAGTATTTCAGCATAATCCTATCCGTTTTTGGAAACCCACCAGTGGGGTTCAGTTCTTTTTGATGAACGTTATGAGCGACGCGGTCATCAGAGCTGCGGCCATGGCGCACATCACAATGACCTCCGTGGCAATGGTTTCAAGCCCCACGCCCATAATCATGAGCTTGCGTATGGCCGATATGTACCATCTGGCCGGCACCACCGCCGACAGCCATTGCAACACGTTGGGCATGCTCTCAATGGGGTAAATCATGCCGGAGAGCAGCAGTGTGGGCATCATCAGCACTATTGCCGAACCGAGAAGCGCCGCCAGCTGTGTCCTGGTGGCAATGCTTATGAGCAGTCCGAGCGACAGTGCGAGCAGTATGTAGAGCAGTGACACGAGGAAAATGCTTGCTATGCTGCCCCGGACAGGTACGTCGAGCACGAAAAACGACAGCGACAGTATGCAGCAGAGTATGCACAGGGACAGCACAATGTAGGGGAACATCTTCGCAACTATCACGGTCAGAGGGCGCACAGGCGACACAAGGAGCACGTCCATCGTGCCCTTTTCCTTCTCGCGCACTATGCTTACCGAGGTCATCAGGGCGCATATCAGCAGCAGAAGCATGCCCATGATGCCCGGAACGAAGTTGTATGCGCTGCGCATCTGGGGGTTATACAGCATCTTGGTGGCCACTGGTGATGCGTAATTGCCCGCCGCGAGAGTCTGTCTGGCGTAGTTGGCCTGCTGCACGGCCATGTTGGGGTCGGCGGCATCCATGATCAGCTGCACCGAAGCGCCGCCCGTTGTCCGTCTGTCGGCGAATTGCGGACTGAAAACGATGCCCATGTCGGCCTTGCGGGCGCATATCAGCCTCTCCGCCTCGGCAGGTGTGGCCACTGTGGCGGCTATTGTGAAGTACTCCGAAGCCCCCAGGCGGTCGATAGCCCGGCGCGTGGCGTCGTCAGAGGATGAAGTTACCACCACCGTCCTCACGTTTTTCACGTCGGTAGATATGGCGAAACCGAACAGAAGTATCATGGTTACGGGCATACCGAACAGTATCAGCACCGTCCGGGGGTCGCGTATTATGTGCCGGGTCTCCTTTATAATGAAATGTATAAACGCTTTCATGGCCGTAAATTGTCAGTTTCGTTTGGCTTGGCGCGCCAGATGGGTGAACAGACTGTCCATGTCGGCCATGCCATAGCGTGTCTTCAGCTCGGCCGGAGTGCCCATTGCGCTTATCTTACCGTCCACCATGATGGAAATACGGTCGCAGTATTCGGCCTCATCCATATAGTGTGTCGTGACGAAAACGGTTATTCCACGGTGCGCGGCAGCACGTATCAGCTGCCAGAACTGGCGGCGTGTGGCCGGGTCAACGCCGCCTGTAGGCTCGTCAAGGAACACCACTTCGGGTTCGTGGAAGATGCTTACGGAGAAGGCGAGCTTCTGTTTCCAGCCCAACGGGAGCCGCCCCACGACGGTGTTGCGGTGGGTTGTGAAGTCGAGACGCTTGAGCAGCAGCTCCTCCTTCTGCCTTATTTCGCTGCTCTTCATGCCGTATATGCCGCCGAAAAGCTCGATATTTTCGCCCACAGTGAGGTCGTCATACAGTGAAAACCGCTGGCTCATGTAGCCTATGTGCCGCTTTATCTGTTCGTGCTGGGTGCTTACGTCGTAGCCGGCCACCGTTCCGCGGCCGCTTGTGGGCTGGTTCAGTCCCGTCAGTATGTGCATGGCGGTGGTCTTCCCGGCCCCGTTCGCACCGAGAAAGCCGAATATCTCGCCACGGCGCACCGAGAAAGAGATGTCATCGACTGCACGGAACGAGCCGAAAGCCTTGACAAGGTGCTCCACGCGTATCACCTCGTCGGCGTCGCCGGCCACCCTGTGGCTCTCACTGTCAAATCCGGCTGGGCAAAACACGCCGGCGAAGCGCGAGAGTATGTCGTCGGGCGTGCCTATGCCGCGCACTTTGCCCCCGTCGATGAACGCCACACGTTCGCAACGGCGTATCTCGTCGATGTAGGGCGTGGCTGCCACGATGGTGATGCCGCGCCTTTTCAGTTGTCCGAGCATTTCCCACAGTTCCTTACGCGACACCGGGTCAACGCCGGTGGTGGGTTCGTCGAGCAGAAGCACCTTGGGTTTGTGTACCAGAGCGCAGGACAGTGCCAGCTTCTGCTTCATTCCGCCCGACAAAGCCCCTGCGCGGCGGTTGCGGAACGGCTCTATCTGGCTGTAAATGGCCTTGATACTGTCGTAGTTCTCCGCGACTGTCGTGTTGAAAAGCGTGGCGAAGAAATGCAAATTCTCCCCGACTGTGAGGTCAGAGTACAGGGAAAAGCGTCCCGGCATGTAGCCTACCACATTGCGGATGGCGCGTTTCTGCCTCACGGTGTCGCATCCGTCAACCGTGGCCGTGCCGCTGTCGGGGCGCAACAGGGTGGCCATGATGCGGAAAAGCGTCGATTTGCCGGCACCGTCGGGCCCTATGAGGCCGAAAACCTCGCCCTCGTCCACGCTGAGGCTCACGTTGTCGAGTGCCTTCACGCTGCCGTAGCTCTTGGAAATGCCGCTAATTTCAATCATTTCTCTTGCAGTTTCACTTCGCCATACATGCCTATCTTTATGTAGCCGTCGTTCTTCACGGCTATCTTCACGGCATATACGAGGTCAGCCCGTTCGTCGTCGGTCAGTATAGTCTTGGGTGTGAACTCCGAACGCGCCGAGATCCAGCTCACAGTGCCTTGGTATTCCCTGCGGTTGCCGCCGCCGTAGTCGGCAAACACCCTGACCTGCTGCCCGATCTTCACGCTTTGCAGCTGCGAAGTGGTGACATAGGCGCGCAGATACATCCTTTGTACGTCGGCCACCTTGAACAATGGCTTGCCAACGGCGGCAAACTCGCCCTGCTCGGCATACTTTTCAATCACCATACCGGCGATGGGCGACTGAATATGGCACTTGCGGAGCTGGTCGAGCACCGCCTCGCGCTGTATTTCCGCCGCACTCATCTGGCTGTTCAGGCTCTTGGTGCTGTTGCCGAGCTGTGCTGCCAGTGCGTCGAGCTGCCTTTGGAGCACCTGCACCGCACTTTTGGCATCGTCAAGCTGCTTGCTGTTGGCGGCATTGTCCCTCACGAGAGCCTCAAAGCGCGCCTGTTCCTGCCGTGCCTTGGCCAGTTGCTGGCGCAGTGTGGCCATCTGCTTCTGCGTGTCGGGTCGCTGGTCGGCATAAACCTGCCGTGTGGCTCCGGCCTGGCGCGCCTTGAGCCAGAGCTGCACGGTGTCTATGAGTCCCACCTGCTGCCCTGCCCGCAGTGTCTGCCCCTCTTCGGGCGTGAAAGTGACGAGGCGGCCGTTCTGTTCGGCTGACACCGTTACCTCGGTTGCCTCGAATGTGCCTGTCGCATCGTAGCCTTTGTCGCCCGAACTGCACGAGACGGCGGTGAGAACCAAGGCCGTCAGGATGGTGAATGTTGCGTTTCTGTCCATTGTATATGCTTGTTTTGTCATTATTTTTGGTACTTCTGAAGGCTGTCTGCCTTGTTTGCGATTCGTAAAGGCGGCATTTAAGACCCGTAAAGGCGGCATTTATGACCCGTAAACGTCACCTTTACGGATGCTAAACGTGACCTTTACGAAATCCAAGGCCTTAGTTGCCTGTGATAAGTTGCCTATTATACTGTTCCTGAAGTAGTTGCAGCTGATGCAAAGCCTTGGCCTGGCGAGCCTCGGCCACGGCGTTTATGGTGCGCAACAGTTCGCTTACGGTCTCCGTGCCGTTGTTTACTTTTTTCTCAACGGTAGCCTTTATGCCGCTGCGCAGCGCTATTATGTCGTCGTCGAGGGCTATCTGGCTGCGCAAACCGCTGATTATGCCGTCAGACTGTTGGCTTTTCAGCGACGTGTCGAGCAGGAATGTGGCACGCCGCACGTCTATATTCTGCTGCTGAAGGCCGATGTCGTGCAGGTCATTGCGCCGGGTATAGAGTGCCCCGACGTTCCATTTCAGGGTGATACCGGCGGCCAGGTTGGCGTTGTTCATCATGCTTAGCGGCTTGTTGTGGTATGTTGCCATGCCGAACAGGCCGAGCTGCGGGCGCAACTGGCTGTCGAGCACCTTGCGGCGACTGTCGTTGAGCCGGCTTTGTGCCTGAAACAGGAGCAGCTCCGGGCGGTTGACTCCCCCGGTACCGGCCTCCGGCTCGGCGGGAAGCTCCAGCTCGGTGCTGTCGTCAAGGAGCTTTCCGGTGAACGTGGCGAGCATCCGCAGGTAGGCTCTGCGCTGTTCCTTCAGCATAAACTCCTGCTGCCGCACCTTGAGCAGCTCCACTTCCACCGCGTCTTTGTCGCTTTGGCTGGCCATACCGTGGCGCATAAGGCTTTCTATAGTGCCGAGACTTATGCCGAGATCGTGCTGGAGAAGACGGTTCTGTGCCAGCCTTTCGTCGGCTGCAAGCACGCCGAAGAACAGCCGGTCGGTGCGTTCCCTCACGGCAAACAGGCTCACGTCGAGCTGCCTCATGCCCACTTCGCTCTCAAGACGCACCGAGTTGCGCCTGGCACTTATCGCTCCGCCGTCGTAAAGCGGCTGGGTCACTTGCAGCGTCGCGCCGTAAAAGGAGTTGCCTATGGTGCCTGTGATAGCCGAAGACTGCGGGGGCAGGTCGGCAAAGTCGGTGAATGTGGCTGCCGAAGCCGTGGCCTTTATCTGCGGAAGCCACCCCTTCATGGCGTTGCTGAGGGTGTATTCGCGGCTCTGTTCGGTCAGTCTGTACTGGCGTATGGCCGGATAGTTCCGGCGCGCCGCCTCCCTGCACTCCGAAAGCGTAAGCCCTGCCCATGCGTATGCGGCGGTTGCCGACACGAGAAGTGCTGCTATTGTTCTTTTCTGCATATCGTTTGTGGGTTGTATCCGGGTACAAAGGTATGCCCGTGAGGCCGCACAGCCGTTGCCGATACTCGCTTTGATATGTTCCTTTTGTACGCATTTCGGGCAAAAATGCTGCATTTGTGCTCCCGTTTGTTCCTTTTGTGCTATTTTTGCCGTATGGAAACAAACAGGAAAGTGCAGCGTCTGACTCTCTCAGACATGAGGGACATGATAGGCGGCAATGGCGTTTCAAACGGCGAAATGTTCCGTTTGGACGGTGACTTCGCCATCAATGCCGGAGTGAACAGTACGTTCAGGAAACTTGTACCGACGGGTGTGCCCATACTTGTGGATGACAGTCGGATAGGAATGGTGGCCCGAGGATGGATAGACGTCACGGTCAACCTCATGGACGTTCACGTTGAGGCCGGGGCGGTGGCCTATCTGGGGCACGGAAGCATAGTGCAGATAAACAGTATGTCGCCCGATTTGTGCGTCAAAGGGGTGCTCCTGCGCGACGATATGCTCAACCATGCGCTGCGCGGACAGCTGCCTCCGGCCTTCATAGGCAAGAGTTACGACCTGTGTCCCGTTACTTCAGACGCTGAATGCGGCGTGATAGACTCCATATTGCAGGCCATGTGGCGCATCGTGTCGTATGAACCGCTCAACAGAGAGGCTCTTTGCGGTATGGTAAGCGCCATGTTCTCCTTCTACGACGCCCTGTTCAGCCGGCGCGAGGCGGAGGGTGGCGTGGCTGCGGCGGGCAGACGCAACCGCATAATATTCGAGAAATTCATCGCATTGGTCAATGCCAACTGCCGCGAACACCGCCAACTGGCCTACTATGCCGACCGCCTGTGCCTCACGGAGCGTTACCTCGGAGTGGTGGTGAGCCAGACGAGCGGCACAACGGCAAAGGAATGGGTGGACAGGGCGGTGATTACGGCGGCGAAAGTGCTGCTGCGACACACCGACAAGCCCATAGGCAGGATAGCGGACGAACTGCATTTCGCCAACGACAGCTTCTTCTGCAAGTATTTCCGCCGCATTGTCGGCATGGCACCCGGCGAGTA
>CAVHML010000109.1:0-8255 GCA_963636905.1 bacterium | reverse complement strand
AACCCGCCGAGTTATGGTAGCAACCCATCCGTTGGTGACAGCAGCCCGTCCGTTGGTGACAGTAACCCGCCCGTTTCCGCACAGAAACCCGCTGGGGTTTCAGACGCAAGCCGTTTCTATCGTGCCGACGGGTCGCTGCGCAAGAACCGCATATACAGCGTCCCCTCGTTCAAGAACACCTTTCCTGACAACAACGACGTGCAGCTTGAGGCCGCCCAACGCCACGGTGTGTCGCCCGTAAAGGACCGTGCGGAGGCGGAACACCGCAAGAAAGAACTTGTGTATGTGGGCGGCAACCCCTATTTCCACGTGGATAAGCTCAACAACAGCATCCCTTACCTCGTGCCACGTGCCGCAGTCTTGTTGCAGGACATAGGCCGCACGTTCTTCGACAGCCTTCAGATGAAGGGAATACCGCTGCACAAGATAATAGTGACGAGCGTTCTGCGCACCAAAGACGACGTGCAGCGGCTGCGCAGCCGCAACGGTAACGCAACGGAAAACAGCTGTCACCTGTACGGAACCACGTTCGACATCTGCTATAACCGATACAAGACGGTTGAAGACCCAGAAGGCCCAGAGCGGAGAAGGGTGCGCAACGACACCCTGAAATGGGTGCTTAGCGAAGTGTTGCGAGACTTCCGCGAGCAGAAAAGATGCCATATCAAATACGAAGTGAAGCAGGGTTGCTTCCACATGACCGTGGACTAAACCCTGCTTCACTTCCCTTTCGCCGCCCCGACGGCGGCTTTTTCCTTGTATATTCCTTGGGCTTGCCCTCACGACAGCCCCGTTGAGGCAGTGTCGGAGCACCGTTGCGCCCCTGTCAGCCGCCGCTACGCCAGAGCCACGGTAAGCCCAGCCATCACTATGCTGACCATTGACATCAGCTTGATGAGTATGTTGAGCGACGGGCCCGACGTGTCTTTGAACGGGTCGCCCACGGTATCGCCCACGACAGTGGCCTTGTGGCAGGGCGAACCCTTGCCTCCAAGCTCGCCCTCCTCTACCAGTTTCTTGGCGTTATCCCACGCTCCGCCGGAGTTGGCCATAAACACTGCGAGCGTAAAGCCCGTGGTCAGGCCGCCCACAAGCAGCCCCATCACTCCCGCCATGCCCAGCAGCATGCCGACAACCACGGGTATGGCTATCGCAAGCAGGCTCGGCAGCACCATCTCGCGCTGGGCTGAGCGCGTGCTGATGGCCACACAGCGGCCGTAGTCGGGCGTGGCCTTGCCCTCAAGTATCCCCTTTATCTCGCGGAACTGGCGGCGCACTTCCTCCACCATGCTCTGTGCCGCACGCCCGACAGCCCCCATGGTAAGCCCGCAGAACAGGAAAGAGGCCATACCTCCTATGAATGCGCCTATCAGAACCTTGGGATTCATCAAGTTAACCTGGAAGAAATTCATAAAATCTACCATGTCTGCGTCTCTCGGACTGAACACTTTTCCTGCGCTGTCCATGAACGTCTGGCCGTTGTCCACGGCACGTATCATCGCTATCTTTATCTCTTCCACATATGAGGCGAGCAGTGCCAGTGCCGTAAGCGCCGCACTGCCTATGGCAAAGCCCTTGCCAGTGGCGGCAGTGGTGTTCCCCAGAGCGTCGAGCGCGTCGGTTCTGGTGCGCACCCCGGCCTCCAGTCCGCTCATCTCGGCGTTTCCGCCCGCATTGTCGGCAATCGGGCCGTAGGCGTCGGTGGCCAGAGTGATGCCAAGGGTCGAGAGCATGCCCACAGCCGCTATGCCTATGCCGTAAAGTCCGGCGGATATGCTGCCGGAGTCCATGCTTAGGTCAAAGCGGTTGGCGAACAGGTAGCTCAACATGATGGCTGCCGATATGGTAACCACGGGTATCATGGTCGAAATCATGCCGGTTCCTATTCCTTTTATGATGACTGTTGCTGCTCCGGTGCGCGCAGCTTCGGCTATCTCCCTTGTTGGCCTGTAGCTTTGGCTTGTGTAGTATTCCGTAGCCTGGCCGATTATCACTCCGGCGGCCAGACCTGTCACCACAGCCGCCGATATTCCGAGCCAGTTGTCGAGCTTTAGCGCATACAGGATGGCGAACGATGCGGCTGCAATGAGTATTGCCGAGGTGTTTGTGCCCCGGCTGAGCGAGCGGAGCAGGTCGGTCATGGTGGCGTTCTCCTTGGTCTTGACCATGAAGATGCCCGCTATTGACAGGAAAATGCCTATGGCTGCGATGGCCATCGGTGCGATTACGGCGCGCAACTGCATGCCCGGGTTCATTGCAAAGGCGGTTGCTCCCAGCGCAGCGGTGCTTAGTATGCTGCCGCAGTAGCTTTCGTACAGGTCAGCGCCCATTCCGGCAACGTCACCCACGTTGTCTCCAACGTTGTCCGCTATGGTTGCGGGGTTGCGGGGGTCGTCTTCGGGTATGTCAGTCTCCACCTTTCCCACAAGATCTGCACCGACATCGGCTGCTTTGGTGTATATTCCGCCGCCGACACGGGCAAAGAGAGCCTGCGTGGATGCGCCCATTCCGAACGTGAGCATGGTGGTTGTCACGGTTGTCATGGCCATTTCGCTGCCTTCATAGAAGCAGCTGAGTATGACAAACCAAAGGGCTATGTCGAGGAGTCCAAGCCCCACGACCACCAGTCCCATGACTGCGCCGCCCCGGAAGGCCACCCGGAGTCCCCGGTCGAGGCTTTTGCGTGCGGCGTTGGCCGTGCGGGCCGACGCGAACGTGGCTGTTTTCATGCCGAAGAAGCCGGCGAGCGCCGAGAAGAGGCCGCCTGTCAGGAATGCGAAGGGCACCCATGGGTTCTGGACGTGCAGGACGTAGGCCATAAAGGCGAAGATTGCGGCAATGACGATGAAGATTACCGCCACTACCTTGTACTGCTGCTTCAGGTAAGCCATTGCTCCGTGTCTCACGTAGGCGGCTATTTCTTTCATGCGGGGCGTTCCTTCGTCTTCGCTCTTCATCATTTGGCGGAAGAAAAACCACGCCATGCCCAGTGCCAATGCCGAGGCTACCGGGATTAACCAGAAGTAAAAAGGAATGTTCATAGGCTTGTTATAGGTTTTAGGTGTAGTGTGTTATTGGTCTTAGGCTGGTAGTTCCGTCTGCATCACGCAGACTTTCCGGCGGTGTCTTGCCGCCTTGTTGTAATTGTCTTGCCTCCTTATTATAATAAGGATATACCTTATATATAATATAGGGACCGTGACGTATAATACAGAGGCCATGCCCGTTCCGCAAGCGGGGTGCTGGCATGGCCTCTGTCGGCTTATTGGTCGTCGCCAAAGTCGGAGATGCTCTCGGCTTCCTCGTCCGGGTCGCCTTCAACCTCAAAGGTTGTGCGGTAGTTTTCCTCGGTCATCTCGTCGTTGAAGTCGGTCGGCTCCTCGATTTCCGTGTCTTCTTCGGGCTGGTTGTACGTGTCTTCCGGCTCGTCTTCCTCCTCTGTGGGTGCGGGGGTGTCGTTTGCGTGCGGTTTCTCCATCTCCGGCTTCAGTTTCACGAAGATTGCTTCCACCCACGTGCCCTTCGGCACTTCAAGAACGTCGTATCCGTCGGCTATTTTCTTCTCGTACATGCCTCCCGGCTTGTGCAGTCTGTCTTTCGGAAGGGTCGTTGTCGATATGTCAAAGCCGCTCTCTATTATGTCTTTCGTGCTTTGCGAGAGCGAGTCCCAGCCTCCTCCGAAGTTGCGTTCGAGCACTTCCGTCATCTTGGCTGCCGAGATGTGGTGTATATTCTCGTATGTAAGGTCTGAAACCCGCACGATGGGGCGCTTCTTTGCCGCCCACACCGTGTTCCCGTCCTCGCTTTTGCGGGTGATGCGGGTCTTGTAGCCCTGCTTTTCGTACTTGTTTTTTACGGCGGGAGTGTCTTCTATCTGCTCCAGAGTGAACGCACTCTTGATAATGTCCGCATAGTGGCGCAGGTTGTCCCTTGCGTCTGCGTCCTTCCCTGCTTCGTCCCATAGTCGCAGAACGTCGCTTTCGGTGAGGTCCCATACGGAGTTTTTGGTGAGAGTCTTTAGGGTAATTGCCTTTTTTGCTCCTGTCTTCATTTGTTTTCTGTTGGATTTAATTGCAAAAGTAGGCACTTTCTTTTTTTGCAACAAGGATTGCCGTTGGTTTTTTTTGTTAAATTCTCAAAAGGAAAGGCCGCCTCTGCGGTGTGCCACGGCGGCTTCCGTGGGGACGGAACGGCTCTTTGTCAGTCGGGCTTTGCCCCCATGGCCTTGGCGTATGGCTTTATCCCGTACTTGTTGAGGTGCTTTGCCATGAACGCGTCAATCACTTTTATGCCTTTGGGAGTACACAAACCGCGTACAGCTATGTGCAATGTGTTGAACAAAACCTCCTGCATCGGGTGGTTCCTGTACAGTTTGTGCGCCATGATGAGGTTGCTTTGCTCGTCCAGGAGGTTGGCTATGAGGTCGTAGTCAAGCCCCTGACAGAAGTAGCCCTCCTCTTCGCCGCGCCGGAGGAACTGTACGAACAGCTCGTGGTTGGCGTTTTTCTCCTGCCGGAGGAAGTCCAGCAGCTTCGAATAGTGTTCTATGTCGGAGTAGAACAGCGGGTTGGTGGTCTTGAACTCCCTCATTTTCGTGTGCAGCTCCTGTATCAGCACGTCCATAGTGCTCATCTTGCCTTGGGCGTTCCGCATGCTTTCCTCCCTTCTCTCGGTGCAATACCTTTTCATGCCCTCCAGAAGCAGGTCTTCCTTGTTGGCGTAGAGTTCGTAGAGGGTGCGCTTGGATATGGAGAGCTGTGCGGCTATGTCGTCCATCTTGACCGCCTTTATGCCTTTGGAGCGGAACTCCTTCATGGCGGCTTGCAGGATTTTGTCCTTCAAGGCCACGCGGTATTCTGACATCACTTTGCTTTCTTGCATTGAAACCGAGGGGTTGGTTGGCGTTAGTGGCTGTGGCGGCTGGCCGGACGGGGCATTGGAAAGACCGGCGCCTCTGTCCGCCAACTGAAACCTAATGATGCAAATTTAAGAATAAAACCGATTTCATGCCAAAAGTTTTGCGGAAAAATTGCACAAACCGCCTGTTTACGCCCCGCAAACCGCCCGTTTAGGCATCGTAAACCGCCTGTTTAGGTGTCGTAAACGGCCTGTTTAGAGGTTGCAAACGGGCGGTTTGCTTCTGCCGGAGGCCGCGCCCTTTCCACGAAACATTCGGTAAAGCATCTGAATAAAAGCCAAAAACTTGCGGTTTTCGTTATGTTTTTACTAACTTTGTCACCCGAAAGTTATCATTTATAAGGGATAACGGCATCAAAACAACTTATATATAATATTGCTATATGGTGAAAATCTCTAAGGAAGCAGCCCTCGAATACCACGAGAACGGCCGCCCTGGCAAAATCGAAGTAAAGCCTACCAAACCTTACCGTACACAAACCGACCTCAGTCTGGCCTATTCGCCGGGCGTAGCCTACCCATGTCTTGAAATACAACAGACACCTGACGCCGCCTACAAGTACACTGACAAGGGAAATCTCGTGGCCGTGATAAGCAACGGAACGGCAGTTCTCGGTCTGGGCGACATAGGAGCGATGAGCGGCAAGCCGGTTATGGAAGGCAAGGGGCTGCTCTTCAAGATCTACGGCGGCATTGACGTGTTTGACATCGAGGTTGACGAGAAGGATCCCGCCAAGTTCTGCGAGGCAGTCGAGAAGATTGCCCCCACATTCGGCGGCATTAACCTCGAAGATATCAAGGCTCCCGAGTGCTTTTACATAGAGGAAAGACTGAAAAAGAACCTGGATATACCCGTAATGCATGACGACCAGCACGGCACAGCCATCATTTCCGCCGCAGGACTGAAGAATGCGCTTGAGGTGAACGGCAAGGATATAACCAAAGTACGCATTGTTGTCAACGGCGCAGGAGCCGCCGCAATATCCTGTACCAAGCTGTATGTGGCTCTCGGAGCGCGCAAAGAGAACATCGTAATGCTCGACTCAAAGGGCGTAATCACCTCGGACAGACCCAATTTAACGGAGCAAAAGAAGCTGTTTGCCACCGATCGGCGTGACATAAGCACACTGGAGGAGGCCGTGAAGGGTGCGGACGTGTTCGTCGGACTGTCCAAAGGCAATGTGCTGACGCAGGACATGATACGTTCAATGGCCGACCAACCCATCGTATTCGCCCTTGCCAACCCTGTCCCGGAGATAAGTTACGAGGACGCAATGGCCAGCCGACCCGACGTACTCATGTCCACAGGCCGCTCAGACTACCCGAATCAGATAAACAACGTTATCGGTTTCCCCTACATATTCCGTGGTGCGCTCGACGTAAACGCCTCTGCCATAAACGAGGAGATGAAGATGGCGGCCGTAAATGCCATCGCTGATTTGGCCAAACAGCCCGTCCCCGATGTGGTAAACGACGTCTATCATGTCAACAACCTGACGTTCGGCCCTTCTTACTTCATCCCCAAGCCCGTCGATCCGAGGCTTATAACCGAGGTGTCTGCCGCAGTTGCCAAGGCTGCGATGGACAGTGGCGTGGCCAGAAAGGCCATTACCGACTGGGAAGGCTACAAGAGCCACCTGCGGGAGCTGCTCGGACAGGAGACAAAGCTGACACAAAAGCTCATCGACACGGCGAGAGCGCACCCGCAACGCGTCGTGTTTGCCGAAGGAATACACCCGAATATGCTCAAGGCTGCGGTACAGGCTAAGGCTGAACGCATCTGTGAACCTATCTTACTCGGCAACGACGAGCGCATAATGAAGCTGGCCAAGGAGCTTAAACTTAGCCTTGATGGTATAGAAATAGTCAATCTGCGCCACGACAACCAGGCTGAGAGGCGCGAAAGGTACGCCCGCATACTCGCAGAGAAGCGACAGAGGGAGGGCTACACGGTGGAAGAGGCCAACGACAAGATGTTTGAGCGCAACTATTTCGGCATGATGATGGTTGAAACCGGCGAGGCCGACGCGTTCATCACGGGTCTTTACACCAAGTATTCCAACACTATAAAGGTGGCCAAGGAGGTGGTTGGCATACGTCCGGAGTACAAACACTTCGGCACAATGCACATCCTGAACTCCAAGAAGGGCACGTTCTACATTGCAGACACGCTCATTAACCGCCGCCCGGACAAGGAAGTACTCGTGGATATAGCCAAGTTGAGCGCAACGACGGTACGTTTCTTCAACGAAACCCCGAACATTGCGATGATAAGCTATTCCAATTTCGGTACAGACGATGAGGGCAGCCCTGTCAGAGTGCACGAAGCTGTGGCCGAAATGCAGCGTCTGTTCCCCAAACTGGCCATAGACGGCGAGATGCAGGTTAACTTTGCGCTCAACAAGGAGCTGCGTGACAAGAAATATCCGTTCTCCCGGCTCAAGGGACTTGACGTTAACACGATGATATTCCCCAACCTGAGCAGTGCAAACGCCACCTACAAGATGCTGCAGGCACTGTCACCTGACACAGAGATAATAGGTCCGATACAAATGGGACTCAACAAGCCTATCCATTTCACCGACTTTGAAAGCTCAGTGCGCGACATTGTGAACCTGACAGCCGTGGCTGTCATCGACGCATACGTGGACAAGCTGAGGGGAGGCCATAAGTAAGCCTTCCCAAACGTGCAAATCCGGGCTTGCAACCGTCACTTCGTGAGGCTGCAAGCCCGGATTTTTTTGTTGTAACCCGATGGTTTTCCCGTGGAAATTCGACGGGTTCTTTCCGTAACCCACCGGGTTACGACCCGTAAGTGTGCCGTTTAGTCTTCGTAAATGCCCCGTTTACGTATCGCAAACGGGCGGTTTAGCTACATGGAGCTGTCGTTGAACGATAGCGGAAGCAGACTCTTTATGCCGTCAACGGTGAAGATGCGGTTTCTGCCGTACATGATTATGCGTATCTCCCGGCCGCTTCTCAGCTCTGTCTCCACGAGTGCCTGACGGCAAGTGCCGCATGGTGTCACCGGTTCGGCCGTAAAGTCGCCGCCAGTCCTTGCCGCGATGGCTATGGCAACCACCTTTCGGTCGGGAAACTGTGCCCCTGCGGCGAACAAGGCGGTGCGTTCGGCACAGACAGTGACGCTGAAAGCGGCGTTTTCCTGGTTGCATCCTATCACTGTTTCGCCCCCTTCCAGCATGACAGCCGCCCCCACGGCGAAGCCGGAGTATCGGGAATAGGAACGCAAAGTGGCCTCTTTGGCCAGCTCAACCAGCCTCCTGTCGTCGGCATCAAGCTCGTCTGGCTGACAAATCCTTACGGTTGACGTTATGTAT
>CAVHML010000108.1:0-8309 GCA_963636905.1 bacterium | reverse complement strand
TACAAAACCCAAGCGGAAAGGCGAAAGGGCAATCCCGCCCCCGCAAGCGAACAAAATACAAAATACAAACGGTGCGGCTGAACACGGCAATCACGCCGACTTTATATTTTCACCGTCACTAAAAAGGGCGGAAAACAATGCCGTATTGGAAAATAATCTGTAATTTTGCACTGCAACAAAACGCCGCGACAGAATTGACAGAGAAGCATATCGTACTTGAAGACATCGACCCGGTGGTGTTCTACGGGGTTGACAACGCCCACTTCCAGATGATCAAGGCGCTGTTCCCCAAACTGCGGATTGTGGCAAGGGACAATGTAATCAGGGTGCTGGGCGACGAGGAACAGATGAGTTCGTTTGAGGAGAACGTCGAGACGATGCGCAGGCACGTGCTGAAATTCAACTCGCTCAACGCCGAGGACATCCTCGAAATAGTCAAGGGAGGGCGGCGCAACGTAGCCGTGCCGGACGACGTGCTGGTATATAACATCTCCGGGAAGCCCGTCAAGGCGCGGAGCGAGAACCAGCAGCGGATGGTGGATGCCTACAACAGCTGCGACATGGTGTTCGCTGTAGGTCCTGCGGGTACGGGCAAGACCTATCTGGGCATAGCCCTGGCGGTGAAAGCCCTAAAGGAAAAGACTGTGAAGAAAATCATTCTCAGTCGCCCGGCGGTGGAAGCTGGCGAAAAGCTGGGTTTTCTGCCGGGCGACATGAAGGAGAAGATAGACCCTTACCTGCAACCCCTGTATGACGCTCTCGAAGACATGATACCGGCAGTGAAGCTGCAGGAGATGATGGAGAAGCACATCATACAGATAGCTCCGCTGGCTTTCATGCGGGGACGCACTCTCAGCGACGCGGTGGTGATACTCGACGAGGCGCAGAACGCCACTTCGGCGCAGCTCAGGATGTTCCTCACAAGAATGGGATGGAACTCCAAGATGATAATAACGGGCGACCGCACACAGATAGACCTGCCCCGCGAGCAAAGGAGCGGACTTATCGAGGCTCTCGGCATACTGGACGGCGTTGACGGCATAGGCATCGTCAACCTGAAAGCAAAGGACATAGTGCGCCACAAACTCGTGACAAGGATAGTGAACGCCTATGAGACACACGACAAGAAAAAGACTAAAAAACAGCATAACGACAATGAAAGCATTGACAAGTACTGACTTCCACTTTGAAGGCCAGAAGAGTGTGTACCACGGAAAGGTGCGCGACGTTTACAACATCAACGACGACCTCATGGTTATGGTCGCCACAGACAGGATTTCCGCCTTTGACGTAATCCTGCCCAAGGGCATCCCGTTCAAGGGACAGGTGCTCAATCAGATAGCGGCCAAGTTCCTCGATGCCACAAGCGACCTCTGCCCCAACTGGAAGCTGGCCACTCCCGACCCCATGGTGACCGTCGGGCTGAAGTGCGAGGGCTTCCGCGTGGAGATGATCATACGCGGCATACTCACTGGTTCGGCCTGGCGCGAATATGAAAAGGGTTGCCGCAGCATCTGCGGAGTGCAGCTTCCCGAGGGAATGAAGGAAAACCAGCGGTTCCCGGAGCCTATCATAACGCCCACAACCAAGGCAGACGAAGGCCACGACCTCAACATTTCCAAGGAAGAAATCATCAAGCAGGGCATCGTAAGCGCCGAAGACTACGCCGTAATGGAGGAATATACGCGCAAGCTCTTCAAGCGCGGACAGGAGATTGCCGCAAAGCACGGACTGATACTCGTTGACACAAAGTACGAATTTGGCAAACGCGACGGCAAAGTATATCTCATTGACGAGATTCATACGCCCGACTCAAGCCGCTATTTCTACGCAGACGGCTATGAAGAGAAGTTCACCAAGGGCGAGCCGCAGCGGCAGTTGTCCAAGGAATTTGTGCGCCAATGGCTCATAGAGCATGACTTTATGAACGAGCCGGGACAGGTTATGCCCGAAATAACCGACGAATACGCCGAAAGTGTCAGCGACAGATACATCGAACTGTACGAACACATCACCGGCGAAAAGTTCGACAAGGCAGCCGAAGAGGGCGACATAGCCGCACGCATAGAGAAGAACGTGGCCGCTTACCTGAAGACACGCTAACCGCAAACGGGCGCATACGCGTCTCAGCAGGGCTACATATATATTCCGACAGAGCTACACATATATAATGTATAGGCAGGAAAAGATTAACCCGTACAACGATTGCGAGGGAAAAGGCAAGCAGGTGGAGCGAATGTTCGACAACATTGCGCACTCCTACGACAAACTTAACCACCGTATGTCGTGGAACATAGACAGGCTATGGCGGCGCATTGCGATAGGCAGACTGAAGCCTTTTGCACCGCAAACCGTGCTCGACGTGGCCACAGGGACGGGAGACCTTGCCATACTTGCCGCACTTGAGCTGAAGCCACAGTGCGTTGTCGGGGCGGACATAAGCGAGGAAATGATGGCCATCGGGCGGGGCAAGGCCGGCGAAAGGGGGCTTGGCGGCGTCATTTCGTTCAGGAAAGAGGACTGCATGGCACTGTCTTTCGGCGACAGTTCGTTCGATGCCGTAACGGCAGCGTTCGGAATACGCAACTTCCCCGACCTCGACAAGGGGCTGAAAGAGATGTTCCGCGTGCTGAAACCCGGCGGCCACCTGTGCATAATCGAGCTTACCACACCCGTAGCGTTCCCGTTCAAACAGTGCTTCAGACTCTATTCGCACACCGTTCTGCCCGCCTACGGCAAGCTGATCTCCAAGGACACGTCGGCCTACTCCTACCTTACCGCCACCATAGAGGCCTTTCCACAGGGCGAACGCATGGTGACGATACTGCAAAACGCCGGCTTCCGCGATGCCGAGTTCAGGCGCTTGACCTTCGGAGTGTGCACTTTGTATTTCGCAACAAAATAAACTATACACATATATGGACAAGTACGGTTTGATAGGCTACCCGCTTGGGCACTCTTTCTCCAAGAGATACTTCAACCAGAAGTTTGCCGACGAGGGCATAGACGCCCTGTATGAGAACTACGAAATACCTACTATCGACCTCCTTCCCGAAGTTCTCGACTCCAATACCGAGCTACGCGGACTCAACGTAACGATACCCTACAAGCAGAAAGTCATCTCCTATCTGGACTCAATCAGCCCGGAGGCAAGGGCTATCGGGGCGGTCAACGTGATAAAAGTAGTGCGCGAAGGGGCGAAAACCATGCTCAAAGGCTACAATTCCGACGTGATCGGCTTCACGAAAAGCATCGAGCCGATGCTCGAAAAGTACCACAAGAAGGCTCTTATCCTCGGCACCGGAGGAGCGTCGAAGGCCGTGGAATACGGGCTGAAGACACTGGACATCGAGTCTGTGTTCGTGAGTCGCTTCGAGCGGACGGGCACAATACAGTACAAAGACATCACCCCGGAGGTCGTAAAGGAGTACAACGTCATCATCAACTGCACCCCCTGCGGCATGTATCCCAACACCGAAGAGTGCCCGGAGCTGCCATATGAGGCCATGGACAGCCACACTATCCTGTACGATCTGATATACAATCCCGACGAAACCCTGTTCATGAAGAAGGGAAACCGCCACGGTGCCAACACGAAGAACGGCCTCGAGATGCTCCTGCTTCAGGCATTTGCGAGCTGGGAGTTCTGGAATGGGAATGACAAATAAGCAAAACAACAACAGAGAAACCACTATGGACAAAGGCAACAGATACATGATGCGTGGCGTAAGCGCCGCAAAGGAGGACGTTCACAACGCCATCAAGAACATCGACAAGGGCATCTTCCCGCAGGCATTCTGCAAGATTATACCCGACATCTTGGGCGGCGACCCCGACTACTGCAACATTATGCACGCCGACGGGGCGGGTACAAAGTCGTCACTCGCCTACATGTACTGGAAAGAGACGGGAGATCTGAGTGTCTGGAAGGGCATTGCTCAGGACGCACTCATAATGAACACCGACGATTTACTTTGCGTTGGAGCCGTAGACAACATACTTGTGTCGAGCACCATCGGGCGTAACAAGATGTTAGTTCCCGGTGAAGTAATTTCTGCCATCATAAACGGCACCGACGAACTGCTCGCCCGTATGCGTGAAATGGGTGTCGGGATATACGCAACCGGCGGGGAAACGGCCGACGTGGGCGACCTTGTGCGCACGATAATAGTCGATTCTACGGTGACGTGTCGCATGAAAAGGAGTGACGTGATAGACAATGCCAATATCCGTCCGGGCGATGTGATAGTGGGACTTGCCTCGTTTGGCAAAGCCACATACGAAGACAGCTACAACGGAGGTATGGGAAGCAACGGTCTGACCAGTGCCCGTCACGACGTATTCGCCAAGTATCTTGCCCAAAAGTACCCCGAAAGCTACGACCATGCCGTGCCCGACGAACTCGTATATAGCGGCAACTACCGCCTCGACCAACCCGTTGAGGGTCTCGAAGGAGTCAATGCAGGACAGCTGGTGCTCTCCCCTACACGCACATACGCCCCGGTCATCAAGAAGATACTGGACGAACTGCGTCCGAAGATACATGGTATGGTTCACTGCACCGGCGGAGCACAGACCAAGGTGCTGCACTTTGTGGGCGACAACTGCCGCGTCATAAAGGACAATATGTTCCCCATACCGCCGCTGTTCAAGGTGATAAGGGAGCAAAGCGGTACGGAATGGAAGGAAATGTACAAGGTGTTCAACATGGGACACCGCATGGAAATATACGTAAGTCCAGAAGATGCCGACAGGATAGTGGCCATCAGCAAGTCGTTTGACATCGACGCGCAGGTGATAGGCCGCATAGAGGAAGGCAAGAAGAGCCTCACCATCAAGTCGGAATACGGCACGTTTGACTATTAAGACAATCCGCTATTGGAAACAGACTTTACTGTTTCCAATAGCGGATTTTTCTGTTTCCGAAGAAAAGGCACCCATCCGCAAAGCAAAATTCATACACTTACAAAACAACACACCCGGCTTATGCCAGAAAACAACAGCATACTTGAGAAATTGGACGGCCTTGTGAGCCGCTACGAAGAGGTCTCCACACTGATAACCGACCCGTCGGTGATTGCCGACCAGGAGCGTTACGTCAAACTGACGCGGGAGTACAAAGACTTGGAGCACATCATGGACGCACGGAAGAAATACCTTTCGTGCCTCAACTCCATCGCCGAGGCCAAGGATATCCTGACTAACGAGAGCGATCCCGAAATGAAAGAAATGGCAAGGGAGGAACTTTCGGCCAACGAAGCGCTGCGTCCCGGCATAGAAGAGGACATAAAAATGGCACTTGTGCCCAAGGATCCGGAGGACGCAAAGAACGTTCAGATGGAGATACGCGCCGGTACGGGAGGCGACGAGGCCGCACTTTTTGCCGGCGACCTGTTCAGTATGTACAAGAAGTTCTGCGATTCCAAGGGCTGGTCGCTGTCCATAACGAGCGTAAGCGACGGAGCTGTAGGCGGCTTCAAGGAGATTGACTTCGCTGTGAGCGGCGACGGCGTATATGGAACGCTGAAGTATGAGTCGGGAGTGCACCGTGTGCAGCGCGTGCCTGCCACGGAAACGCAGGGCCGTATGCACACAAGCGCAGCCACAGTGGCCGTGCTGCCCGAAGCAGACAAGTTCGAGGTGAACATCAACGAGGGAGACATCAAGTGGGACACGTTCAGAAGCTCAGGCGCAGGCGGCCAGAACGTGAACAAAGTGGAGTCGGGTGTGCGTCTGCGATACCCGTGGAAGAACCCCAACACGGGCGAAACCGAGGAAATACTCATCGAGTGTACCGAGACACGCGACCAACCGAAGAACAAGGAGCGGGCGTTGTCGCGCCTCCGCACGTTCATCTACGACCGCGAGCACCAGAAGTATGTTGACGACATAGCCAACCGGCGCAAGACACTTGTATCGACTGGCGACCGCAGTGCGAAGATCCGCACCTACAATTTCCCACAGGGACGCGTCACAGACCACCGCATCGGCTTCACCACCCACGACCTTCAGGGCTTCCTGGGCGGCGACATCCAACCGATGATTGATGCACTTACTGTGGCAGAAAACGCCGAACGGCTGAAGGAAAGCGAACTTTAGACCGCAAGAAGAACAAACCATATAACGCAAAAATCCCTTGGCTTACAGCTGGAGCCAAGGGATTTTTGCGTTATAACGGCATGAAACGTGCGGTCGGAAGCGGCTGTTTGCCGGTGTTTGTCCGTCCCTTTGTCAGCGTCTGTCCGCCGCTTTTCGGAAAATTATCCGCCAATTTGCCGTTTACCGCTCCGCCTTTTCTTCTTCACCGACTATCTCCTTGGCCTTAGCGAGGGCGAGGTTGATGTGGCTGCAGATGTTGTCTGCGCCCACTATGTCGTTAAATCCCGCCTTGACAAGCGTGGCATTGACGTTGGGACGCACACCGGAAAGCACCACCTTTATGCCCTCCTTTTTGCTCATTTCGCACAGGTTGGTCAGGTTGTGTATGCCGGTTGAATCGACAAACGGCACCTTCCTCATGCGTATGATGCGCACTTTCGGGCGGTCACCGAACGTTGCCATAATCTCCTCGAAGCGGTTTCCTGCGCCGAAGAAGTACGGTCCGTTGATCTCATAGACCTCCACGCCCTGCGGAATGGTCAGGTGTTCAAGGTTGCCCGACTTGATTTCGGCATCTTCATTGGGGTCTATCTCGTCGGAAATAACCTTTACGTCGGTCGATTCGGCCATGCGCTTCATAAACAACAGGCAGGCTATGATCAGTCCCACCTCGATTGCCACCGTCAGGTCGAACACTATCGTGAGGAAAAACGTGATGAGTAGCACCGTAACATCGCTCTTGGGGTTGCGCATCAAGGCGGCAAACGACCGCCATCCGCACATTCCGTAGGACACAACCACCAGCACTCCGGCCAGACAGGCCATGGGTATGTACTGCGCAAGGGGCATGAGGAAGAGGAAAATCAGCAGCAGCACGACCGCATGAACCACACCTGCCACGGGAGTCTTGCCGCCATTGTTGATGTTAGTCATCGTTCGGGCTATGGCACCCGTAGCCGGTATGCCCCCAAACAGCGGCGACGCGATGTTTGCAAGCCCCTGTGCCACCAGCTCGGTGTTGGAGTCGTGGTGGTCACCCGCCACTCCGTCGGCAACAGTGGCCGACAGGAGCGACTCGATTGCGCCGAGTACGGCTATTGTCAATGCCGGCGACACCAGTCCCTTGACCGTTTCCCACGTCATTTCCGGCATATGTGCGTCGGGCAGCGCACCGTTTATGGAGAAGCGGTCGCCGATTGTCTCTATCGAAGTGACCCCCGCAAAGTTCTTGAGCAGCAGGGCGGCCACCGTCATCAGCACAATGGCTATGAGCGAACCGGGTATCTTCTTGCTGAACTTCGGCGTTATGGCGATAATGACCACGCTCACCACGCCCACAAGGGTGCTCCACAGGTCCAGCTTGTCCATGTTTGACAGATAGACGCCCCACTTTTCGATGAAGTCAGACGGCACGCTTTGCAGGTCCAAACCGAACAAATCCTTTATCTGGGTGGTGAATATCGTCACCGCAATACCGCTCGTGAAGCCCACAACTATGGGGTACGGGATGTACTTTATTATCGTTCCGAGGTGCAGGAAGCCGAACAGCAACAGGAAAATGCCGGCCATGAACGTGGCAACGGCCAGCCCCTCGATGCCGTACTGCTGTATTATGCCATAGACAATGACTATGAACGCACCCGTAGGGCCGCCTATCTGCACCTTCGTGCCGCCGAATACCGACACTATAACGCCGGCCACGATGGCCGTGATTATGCCCTTTTCGGGCGTAACCCCCGAAGCTATGCCGAACGCTATGGCCAGCGGCAGGGCGACAATGCCCACTATTATGCCCGCCATAAGGTCGGACATGAACGTCTTGCGATTGTAGCCCTTGAGACAGTCTATCAGTCTGGGCTTCATTGTAAATGCTTTCATCTGTTGTAAATCCTAAATACCGCCCTCAAAAGGCGCAGTGCAAATCATTAAAGGGTGGTTCTATAAATTACCACCGTAATTTTGTTTAATGTAGGGTGATTTACGTTTTGTCATCTTGTGGTCTCTTTTGCATAAGATAGGCTGCGCCTCAGCAATTGAAGCAAGCTTCATTGCGTTCGGCTTGCACTATCTTTCAGTCCAATCTGTCTGTTCGCTCAGTCGTATAGCTCGCTATACTCTTTCACTCACAAACACATTGTCCATGAAAATAGACTCGCAATCTGCCAAAGCTAATTTATAGAACCACCCTAAAAAGAGCTGCAAAATTAATA
>CAVHML010000107.1:0-8457 GCA_963636905.1 bacterium | reverse complement strand
CAGACTTCCTGCGGATGACCTCACCCTGGAACAGGACACCCTTTCCCTTGTAAGGTTCAGGCATACGGAAAGAACGAATTTTTGCACAGATAAGTCCCAACAAGGCTTTGTCGCAAGTTTCCAGCATAAGCAGTGGATTCTGGTTCCTTTCAGACTTTGTCTCAACCTTCACCTCTTTCGGGAGCTGAATGAATATCGGGTGAGTATAACCAAGTGCAAACTCAATAAGGTTGCCCTGGTTTGACACACGGTAACCAACACCGACAAGCTCAAGAGTCTTCTTGTAGCCTTCGCTCACGCCAATAACCATATTGTTAACCAATGAACGGTAGAGACCGTGAAACGCCTGCTTCTGCTTGTAATTCACAGGGCTGTTCTCATCAATCTCAAATGTCACATGGCCATCAGCGATCTTGACAATGATTGAAGAATCCACCTTCTGAGAGAGTTCTCCCTTAGGACCTTTTACGTTCACAACGCCATCCGCCATGGTGACAGTTACACCTGCGGGAATACTAATTGGCAATTTTCCTATTCTTGACATAAAGATTTCCTCCAATTAATATACGTAGCAAAGAACCTCACCGCCTACTTTCAGAACGGCTGCTTCCTTGTCTGTCATGACACCTTTGGATGTAGATAAAATTGCGATACCCAATCCGTTGATAACTCTCGGCATGTCCTTATAACCTGTATAACGGCGAAGACCGGGCGTAGAAACCCTCTTCAGACACTTAATTGCATTGACCTTCGTTGTAGGGTCATACTTCAAGGCCACCTTAATTGTGCCTTGCGGCCCATCCTCAATGAACTTGTAGTTGAGGATGTATCCTTTCTCGAAGAGAATCTTTGTGATTTCTTTCTTCAAGTTTGAAGCTGGAACTTCAACAACCCGGTGATGAGCCATGATTGCATTTCTCAACCTCGTCAGATAATCTGCTATTGGATCTGTCATAAATAAAATGTTTAATTAATCGGGGCTTCCCCGACAATATTAAAAAACTCTGCTTTTCAATTAGCCTTACCGCTACCAGCTTGCCTTTTTGACACCTGGTATCAAACCGTTTGAAGCCATCTCACGGAACTGGATACGCGACAAACCGAACTGGCGCATATATCCTTTGGGACGTCCCGTAATCTTGCAACGGTTGTGAAGCCGGATAGGGTTGGCATTCTTGGGTATGCTCTGCAACTTGCGTGCAGCCTCATAAGCCTCTGCCGGATCTTCTGATTTCGCAATAATCTTTTTCAAAGCTGCACGCTTTTCTGCATAGCGAGCAACGAGCTTAGCGCGCTTAACCTCGCGGGCCTTCATTGATTCCTTTGCCATATCTCTATTAATCGTTTTTAGCGTTCTTAAACGGCAGACCAAAAGCTTTCAAAAGAGCATAACCCTCTTCGTCGGTCTGGGCGGAAGTGACAAAAGTAATATTCATTCCCTGAATACGGTCAACCGAATCGATGTTTATTTCCGGGAAGATTATCTGCTCCTGAACTCCGAGCGTATAGTTTCCTTTGCCGTCAAATTTGCTTTCAATTCCCTTGAAGTCACGGATACGAGGCAAAGCAATCTTGACAAGTTTCTCCAAGAATTCATACATACGCTCACGGCGCAATGTCACCATAACGCCGATAGGCATCTTCTTACGAAGTTTGAAGTTGGCAATATCCTTCTTAGAGTATGTTGCCACAGCCTTCTGTCCTGTGATTGCAGTAATCTCGTTTATCGCAACGTCTATGATTTTCTTATCCTGAGTGGCATCACCCAAGCCTTGGTTGACCACGATTTTCTTCAAGACAGGCACTTGCATCTTGGAAGAGTAGTTGAACTGCTTCTCCAAGGCAGGAGCTATTTGCTCGATATAGGTCTTCTTCAGTTGTGCTGTATTCATTACTTGATTTCCTCCCCTGATTTTTTAGCGACGCGAACTTTCGTTCCATCTTCTTTCACCTTGATGGCAACTCGCGTAGGCTCACCACTCTTAGGATCCACAAGGCTCAGGTTTGAGATGTGGATTGGTGCTTCCTGCTTGATGATGCCACCTTGCGGATTCTTTGCAGAAGGCTTTGCACTTTTTGACACCATATTTACGCCTTCGACAATGGCACGTTCTTCCTTCACAAGCACCTTAAGTACTTTATGCGGGGCAGGGTATTTCCCGTTCGTTTTCTTGTCTTTGCTGTTTCCGGCAATGACAAGCACCATGTCATTCTTCTTTATCTTTAATTTACTGCTCATTTTGTTTCCCTTAAATATTTAAAGAACCTCAGGCGCCAAAGAAACAACTTTCATGTTCACAGCACGCAACTCACGGGCAACAGGGCCGAAAATACGGCTACCACGGAGTTCACCGGCATTGTTCAGCAACACACAAGCATTATCGTCAAAGCGAATATACGACCCGTCAGCGCGACGAATCTCTTTCTTTGTGCGGACTACCAAAGCCCTTGATACTGCGCCTTTCTTCAAATCACTCGATGGAATGACGTTCTTGACAGCAACGACAATCACGTCACCAACACTTGCATAACGGCGACCAGTTCCACCCAAAACACGAATGCAAAGGGCTTCACGCGCACCGCTGTTATCGCATACAGTAAGTCTTGATTCTGCTTGTATCATAATTACTTAGCTTTTTCTACTATTTGAACTAATCTCCATCTCTTCGTCTTGCTCAGAGGGCGTGTCTCCATGATAAGAACAGTGTCACCAACATTGGCTTCACTCTTCTCATCGTGAGCATGGTATTTCTTCGTCTTCTGCACGAACTTACCATATATCGGGTGCTTCTCCTTGAACTTTGCAGCAACTACTATGGTCTTCTCCATTTTGTCACTGACAACGACACCCTGTCTTGTCTTTCTTAAATTTCTTGTTTCCATCGTATTGCCCCGATATTATTTGTTAAGTTCCCTCTCGTGGAGTATCGTTTTCATACGCGCAATATTACGACGTACAGTCTTGATTTCAGAAGGATTCTCCAAAGGAGTGATGGAGTGGTTAAACTTCATCTTGTCGTACTTTGTGACCTCCTGTGCTATACGCTCAGCCAAGTCCTTGGTCTCAATTTCTCTAATCTCTTTTGCCTTCATAATCAAGCGTTTTTATCGTAATCGCGTCTAACAATAAACTTTGTCTTCACTGGCAATTTCTGCGCTGCAAGACGAAGGGCTTCCTTTGCAATGTCAAATGAAACGCCTTCCACTTCAAAGAGGATGCGTCCTGGAGTAACGGGAGCCACCCATCCAGCGGGATCACCTTTACCTTTACCCATACGCACATCTGCCGGCTTGCGTGTGATTGGTTTGTCCGGGAAGATTCTAATCCAGACCTGTCCTTCACGTTGCATATAGCGGTTAACTGCCACACGTGCAGCTTCAATCTGTCGGCTGTCTATCCATTTTGCCTCAAGCGTCTTGATGCCAAAGCTGCCAAAAGCCAGCTGAGTTCCCCTATGGGCGTTGCCTTTGTTGCCGCGCCCATCCTGAGGTCTTCTATATCTTACTCTCTTAGGTTGTAACATGATAGCTTCTTTCTTTTACTCTTTTACTTGTTCTTCTTGCCACGGAATTTCCTGCCGCCATTGCTACTTCCACCGGAGCGGTTGTTACCTTTTTCCTGTGAAAAGCTGGGAGCGAGATCACGCTTGCCAAACACTTCACCACGGCAAATCCACACCTTTATACCAAGCAGTCCCACTTTCGTGAGGGCTTCAGCCTGACAGAAGTCTATGTCTGCACGGAAAGTGTGCAGAGGAGTACGTCCTTCCTTGAACATTTCCTTACGTGCCATTTCGGCACCGTTCAGACGTCCCGTAATCTGTATCTTTATGCCTTCGGCTCCAGCGCGCATAGTGTTAGCCACAGCCATCTTTATAGCACGACGATAAGCGATTTTGCCTTCCACCTGACGGGCGATGTTGTTCGCAACGATTGTAGCGTCAAGCTCAGGCTTCTTCACCTCGTAAATGTTGATTTGGATTTCCTTGTCGTAGAGTTTCTTCAACTCTTCACGCAATTTGTCAACATCCTGTCCTCCTTTACCAATGACGATACCCGGACGGGCAGTACAGATTGTAATGGTAACCAGTTTCAATGTGCGTTCGATGACAATGCGAGACACACTGGCCTTTGCCAAACGCTCGTTGAGGTACTTGCGGATTTTCCGATCCTCAACCAAGTTGTCTCCGAAGTCCTTGCCTCCGAACCAATTTGAATCCCAGCCTCTAATGATACCAAGACGGTTGCTAATTGGATTTACTTTCTGTCCCATTCTCTTTACTGTTTATCGTCATTAGTTTTTGCGTCCACAAACAGTGTCACGTGGTTGGAACGCTTACGTATCCTGTATCCGCGTCCTTGGGGTGCTGGTCTCATTCTCTTCAATGTGACGCCCTCGTCCACAAACACTCGTGTTACATACAATTCACCGTCTTCTGCCTTGCGGTCATTTTTTGTTTCCCAGTTGGCAATGGCAGAACGGAGAAGCTGCTCAACATCGGCAGCAGCTGCCTTCTTCGAGAAGTGCAGCACAGCAAGCGCACGATTAACTTCCATGCCGCGAATCAAGTCAACGACATATCTCATCTTGCGCGGAGAAGAAGGGACACCTTTCAGTTTTGCAAAATATTGCGTCCGGAGGCTTGCTTTCCTTTCTTCAGCTTTAATATGTTTTCTTGCTCCCATTATTTAATTCTTTTATTTTTCTGGTGAAATCTCCGATTACCTCTTGTTGCCGGCATGGCCACCGAAGCGACGTGTCGGAGAGAACTCTCCGAGTTTGTGGCCGACCATGTTCTCCGTGATGTAAACGGGGATAAACTTGTTACCATTGTGGACTGCAACAGTATGCCCCACGAAATCAGGGGAAATCATTGAAGCCCTTGCCCATGTCTTTACAACACTCTTCTTTCCGCTCTCGTTCATGGCGAGAATCTTTTTCTCCAAAGAGACGTTTATATATGGACCTTTCTTTAATGAACGACTCATAATTTACACTTGGTTAACTTAATTACTTACTTGCTCTTTCAATAATGTACTTGCTTGAAAGTTTCTTAGGAGCACGTGTCTTAAGACCCTTTGCATACAAGCCCTTGCGAGAACGCGGATGTCCACCGGACTGGCGTCCTTCACCACCACCCATCGGGTGATCAACAGGGTTCATCACGACACCACGGTTGTGCGGGCGACGGCCGAGCCAGCGAGAACGTCCAGCCTTACCAGACTGTTCAAGGGCATGATCGGAATTACCCACGCTACCCACAGTTGCCTTGCAAGCACTAAGGATTTGGCGAGTCTCGCCTGAAGGGAGCTTGATAACGCAATAGCGTCCCTCACGCGAAGTTAACTGAGCGAAATTGCCAGCCGAACGAACGAGCAGGGCACCTTGTCCCGGGCGCAATTCAATGTTATGAATCACGGTACCCACGGGGATGTTAGCGAGCGGGAGGGCGTTACCAATCTCAGGTGCGGCCTCCGATCCTGACATCAACTTGGCTCCTACCTGCAGTCCATTGGGAGCAATGATATAACGTTTTTCACCATCAGCATAGAAGAGCAATGCTATGCGAGCCGAACGGTTCGGATCGTACTCAATTGTCTTCACGACTGCTGGAACACCGTCTTTCTCTCGTTTGAAGTCTATTATACGATACTTCCTCTTGTGGCCGCCACCTCTGTAGCGCACGGTCATCTTACCGGTGTTGTTTCGACCGCCGGTAGAGCGTTTACCGTAAACGAGAGACTTTTCTGGCACGGATGCAGTAATATCCTCGAACGTGCCAATAACCTTGTGTCTTTGGCCGGGTGTAACCGGCTTGAATTTACGTACTGCCATTTCTATTATTCGATATTGCTATAAAAATCTATGGTGTCGCCTTCCTTCAGCGTTACGATTGCTTTCTTGTACGCGTTCTTCTGGCCTTTGATGAGACCAGCTCTTGTATAGCGTGCAGAACGCTTGCCGGCATAACGACTTGTATTAACCGCTATAACCTTGACGTTGAAAAGGCTCTCCACTTCTTTCTTTATCTCAAACTTGTTTGCATCGGGACTCACGATGAAGCCGTACTTCGCAGTAGCCTTCTTCGTCACCTCCTGGCCTTTGTTCTTTCCAGCTTTCGGAGTGTAGGTCCTGTCCACAGAAGACTTGTCAGTAATCTTGGTCATCTTCTCAGTGACCAATGGTTTTATCAATATTGCCATATTCCGTTTGTCTCCTTTTATTTGTTCAAAATTGCATCAATGGTCTTCAGCGATCCTTCGGTTATCACGAGCACATCAGCATTCAAAACTTTATACGTATTCAGTGCTGCTGCGCGTATTATTTCTGTACGCTGCAAGTTACGAGCCGACAAATATACGTTTTTATTTGCATCTGGCAAAACGAACAGGGTCTTCTTGCCATCGACTTTTATGTTTTTTGCAATATTTATAAATTCTTTTGTCTTCGGGATTTCAATATTGAAGTCTTCCACTACGACAATGGCGTTTTCCTTTGCCTTGTACGACAGTGCGCTCTTGCGGGCAAGAACTTTTACTTTTTTATTGAGTTTGAAACCGTAGTCACGAGGCTTCGGGCCGAACACACGACCTCCGCCAACGAGCAGAGGAGAGTTGATGTCGCCCCTACGTGCGCCACCGCCGCCTTTCTGACGACCGAGCTTGCGAGTAGAACCTGCGTGCTCGCTCCTTTCCTTGGCCTTGGCCGTACCCTGTCGCTGGTTTGCAAGGTACTGTTTAACGGCCAGATAGATAACATGGTCATTAGGCTCAATGCCATAGACTGCATCGGCCAGTTCAACCTTGCGTCCTGTATCCTCGCCTTTTATATTCAATACGTTGATTTCCATTACTTATTTATTAAAAGGGTTGAACCTATGCAACCGGCCACGCTGCCCTTAACAAGGATCAGGTTGTGCTCCGGTATTACCTTTAACACTCTTAGATTCTGGGTTGTCACTCTGTCACCACCCATTCGGCCGGCCATACGCATACCCTTGAACACCTTTGCGGGGTAAGAACAAGCTCCGATGGAACCCGGCTTGCGTGCGCGGTCGTCCTGTCCGTGAGTGCTCTGGCCTACACCGCCGAAGCCGTGACGCTTCATTACGCCCTGAAAGCCTTTACCCTTTGATGTACCTATTACATCTACGAACTCAACTCCATTGAAGATGTCCACCGTGATGGTGTCTCCGAGGTTGTACTCCTCGTCAAACTTGAACTCGGCCAAGTGGTGCTTAGGTGTTGTTCCGGCTTTCTTGAAGACTCCCTGCATGGGTTTTGAGGTGTTCTTTTCCTTTGCCTCGCCGAAACCCAGCTGAACAGCCTTGTAACCGTCCTTCTCGACGGTCTTTACCTGTGTGACAACACAAGGACCTGCTTCGATAACAGTGCACGGCACGTTCTTGCCGTCGGCACTGAATACGGATGTCATTCCGATTTTCTTTCCAATTAATCCTGGCATTTCAATTACTATTAATATTGTATTGTAGTACTATACTTTGATTTCCACTTCCACTCCGCTGGGCAACTCGAGCTTCATCAGTGCGTCAACCGTCTTGGCTGTAGAGCTGTAGATGTCGATCAGACGCTTGTAGTTTGAGAGTTGGAACTGCTCGCGAGCCTTCTTGTTAACAAAGGTTGAGCGGTTTACGGTGTAGATGCGCTTGCGTGTGGGCAATGGAATAGGGCCGCTGATGATGGCACCTGTGGCTTTCACTGCCTTTACGATTTTCTCTGCTGACTTGTCAACCAGTGTGTGGTCGTAAGACTTCAGCTTGATTCTGATTTTCTGACTCATGTCTTTTTTATTGTTTTGTTTTCGTTTGCAGAACCCTCGCGCCTGCTTAAGAGTCATTCGCTAAACAGGGTTTGTCTGCACGGTTTATCCTTGTGGAGGAAAGAACCGGCGGCACGACTGCGCCACCAGTTCTCCACCTATTATTATTTATACGAGATCGGCACGGCCTTTCACTTCCTCAAGCACAGCCTTTGCTATCGTGCTTGACAGCGGAGAGTGGTGGTCGTATTCCATAGAGCTTGTTGCACGTCCGGAAGTGATGGTACGCAGAGCTGTTACATAGCCGAACATCTCTGACAGCGGAACCATTGCCTTGATGACACGTGCACCGCTACGAGCCTCTTCCATGCCCTCTACCTGGCCACGACGCTTGTTCAAGTCACCGATTACGTCACCCATGTTCTCCTCAGGAGTGATAACCTCAAGCTTCATAATCGGCTCCATGAGCACAGGACCGGCCTTTACGCATCCGTTCTTGTAAGCGTTGAGAGCTGCAAGTTCGAATGACAGCTGGTCAGAGTCAACCGGGTGGAATGAACCATCGACCAAAACGACCTTCAAGCTGTCCATAGGATAGCCACCGAGCACACCGTTCTTCATAGCGTTCTCAAAGCCCTTCTGCACCGAGGGGATGAATTCCTTGGGGATGTTACCAC
>CAVHML010000106.1:0-8495 GCA_963636905.1 bacterium | reverse complement strand
AAGTGTTTTCTTTGTCATTGCTTGTCGTTAAAGAGCCATATTTTGCCTTGCAGACCGTCCTTACAGACTTGTTAAAAGAGCCATACCGAAGCTCTGAAGCGAGTTTTGATATGGCTCTTCTTGGATGTCTGAGGGTGTCCAAACGGCGTTTTATCGCCGTGCAATAGCTGGTTGCGCAGCCTAAACAGGCCGTTTACGCAGCCTAAAGCGGCTGTTTGCGTAGTCTAAACAGGCCGTTTACACAGTCTAAAGCGGCTGTTTGTTCAAACCGTTCGGCAGGTTGCGCAGCCAAAGAACGCCCTTTGCTTGCTTGTTAGATTGACCTGAGGAACTTGACCACGGCATCGCGGTCAGCCTTGTCTGCCTTATAGAAATTGATAGCAGAGCTGTAAGCATGGCTTTGCTTGCTGTAGCAGTGCCACATGATGGCCTCTACCTCGTTGCGGGCGCGGCAGTCATGCAGACGGTCTTCGGCTCCAGTGTTCAAATAGCTCAATCCACGACCCCAAAGCGGCGTTGTACGGCACCAAGAACCGTGGATGTCGTTCTTCATGTAGAGCTTGTGCTGCACAAAGTCGGAGTACGGGTAGATGGTTTGGTTCGGGTAACGGGGCAGAGGCTTGTCAGCTATGAACTTGGAGGTAACATAATTGTCGTCTCCAGTCTGCCATTTTGCACGGTGACAGTTGGCACAGCCCCATTCCATGAACAGCTTTTTGCCCTTTTGTACCTGACTGTCGTTCAGATTGCGTGCCCTTGGAATAGCAAGTCCGCGATGCCACACCATGAAAGCATAGAAATCGTCCATGCTCTGCTCCGGTTTGAACTTATAGATGTCGTTGTCAAACTGGTTGGTTGATGGGTCGAGCAGTACGGAAACGGCGTTCTTGATGCCGTCGTCTGTGCCGTCAGCATAATAAGGCGAGGTGGGGTCGTTCTTGATGGATGCAATTACGCTGGCGTTCTCCGACATTGCCTTTGCCCAGGCGGTAGTGGTGTAGAGGCAGGGGCGGTCTTCGCGCGTCACATTGGTTATGTTCCAGATGGCGTTTGCACCGGGTCCGTCCTGCAACGAGCCGCGTGTCAGGGCATAAGTGTAACGCTTGAGCAGCTTCTTGTTGCCGTCTGTGGTGTTCGGGTCGAACACTGTTCCGTCTGCATGCACGCCTCCTGTGGCATACTTGCTGTCTCTGCCGAACGTAGTGTAGTAGGCTCCGTCAGCCATCTTGCCGTTTGTTGCGTCCCACATGCTGGGGTTGAGGTATTCGGTTATGTTCGTTATGCCGGCACTCTTGAGGGCTTCCGCTTCGGCGGCGTACTGCTTGGCAATCTCTTCGCTGGGGATGGCGTCAATAAGCCCCACTCCGATAACGCCAATGGTTGTCTCCAGGCGTACAGCTATATTGCTTGGCTGCGGATTTGTGTTGAATGCTGTTGTCGGAATGGATATTTCCGGATAGATAAGGTCGAACTCTTCACCGTCAGGGAACTGCATCTTGGGAATATCCTCGGTCTCCATCTTCGTTATGTGCTCCCATGACATGTTGATTTGGCTCTCGTCGATAGGCGGAAGGAACGGAGATTGAGCCTGTGTCTGCGGCATTCCCGTCACCTCAGAGATGTAGGGGCCGTCGTTAGAGCCTTCGGAATTGGGGTGGTAAACCACGAGCAGGTAGCCGTTACCGTTGCCGTAGCGTGTCTCATACTGCGACTTGCGCTTGCCGTGGCCGTAGTTGGGGTGGCAATCCAGGCAAGAGCTGCGCACAGAGGCCGGGCCGAGTCCCTTGAAGGCGCCGGTGTTCCATGTGTACTGGCGTTCGAACATCTGCTCACCGATGAAGAAATTGCTTCTGAGGCTGGCATCTGCCGTCACAGCCGGTGTCTCGTCCTCGTAACAGCTGGTGCCTGTGTTCTCGGTTGTGCCGAGTTTGCCACCGGGATACCACTCGTCAGCAGAGAAATTGCCCTGCTCTGTGCCTACGTATGCCGCGTCTGTCTCTACGACTTCAACGCTGTTGTCATCGTCAGAGCAGCTTGTCACGGCCAGTGTCAAGGCCATTGACAGGTAGGCGTAGTTCATTATTTTCTTGTTCATAGTACTTAATATTTATTGTATGTATTCTTTTTACGGCTGAACGTAACTGCGTTTTCAACCGGTGAAAGCGCAGTTACGTAAAGCAAACGTGTATGTCAGAGGAAAAATCTCTCCTGTCTGGCTTCTTTTACTTGGTCACTTTCAGCTTGCGGAACCATGATCCGGCATTGTTAAGCTCCTCGTCAAGAGCGTTAACCTTGTCGATGCAGGTCTTGACCTGTGCGTTCTTCGGGTCGTCAACGAAAGCTATACCGCTGTTCTTGGCCGACTCCAGGGCGGCGATGGCCTCGTCAAGGGCAGAACTCAATGCGTTGTAGCCGCTGTATCCGTACTTCTTCATGATAGTCATCAGTGAATTTGTCTCAGGAGTGGTGGCTGTGATGTCGCGAGTGCCGTAGAGAGTGTTCTTGATAGAATAGATATTGTCCTGATAGTCGATGAATGAACGCTTGCTATAGGGCGATTCGATGTAGTCGATTGACTCGCCTGCACTCTCAGGTTTGCCAATTGCCACGCGGTAAGCCTGTCCCAACTTCTGTGTATAGACCTCCTGGCAGATGTTGGAGCAGCCTCCTACGAGCACATTCTCCAGAGTTTCCTGCCATGTCTGGAACCATGCCTTGTCGCCAGTGGCGTTCAGGAGGAACTGACCGTAACCGATACCGGCAGAAGACAGGGCACCTGCGCTATCCTCCAAGTCCTTCAGGCCGTCGATAACCCACTTGCAGTTGTTGTTAAGCCAGCTTCCCAGTTCGCTATCGCCGTTCCAGCCGTACTGAAGCAGAGAGGTCATGTTATAGATGTCGCCGGCTACGGCAGCGGCAAAGGCCAGCTCGTCGATGCCTTTCACGGTGGTCATGCCCTCGGTTGTCTCGTTTGCATTGAGCATAGCGGCGGTACGGGGAGCACCGTCCCGGAAGAGAACGAACTCAAGTCCGTGGAATCCGATTACAGACTGGAACGAACCGTTCTCGGAATAGATGAACTGGGCGGGGTCAGAGCCGTTGATACCTGCAATAAGGTCCTTGTCGTTGAGTGCCAACACCAGCTGATCCTTGTCGAGAGGCCACGAGTCTATGTGCGGGTCTATCTCGTTGTTCTCGGCTGCACCGTAGAGAAAAGCCTCGCTACGCTCCCATTCGCGGCGCGCATCCTTGAATGCTTCGCATGCATCCACGATGTCTTGGTCTGTCAGATTGTTGTTTTTCGCATTGCTGTAAGCCTTGTCGCAAGCGTCCTTCAGTGCCTTTGCGTTTGTGCGCAGGTCGGCATAGGTGGGATATACGATGTCGTTTACGTATTTGTTGGCCACGGCTGACAGTTCCGAAGCGGGCACTGTCGACGTCGAAGCACCGTTGTCATCGTCGTTACTGCAAGAAGTGAAAGCCAAAGGCAAAGCCAACGCTGCGGAAAGCATGAGGGCTTTAGTGGAAATCTTTTTCATTTTGTGCTTAAATTATTATTAGTTGGATTTATGATTGTCTCCCTTTATATTATAATGTGTATCCGTTCCGCTTGCGAACCGTTAGAGGAAGAAGCCCTGATAGGCTATTCCGATGTTCAGAGCCGGCTCGTCGTTGTACTGCGACTTGAAGATGCGCTTGGTGTATTCCGCCTTTACGCAAACCTGCGGCACGGGGAAGTAGTTGATACCGGCGGATATTATCTTGCGGCTGGTCCATTCCGCTGTCTTGTCGTGGATGGACGAGTCGTAATACTCGTAGTGGCCGAACACATAGAGCTTCTGCTTGTCGGCGCGGAGCTTGGCTATTTGCGAGAAAACGTCGTAGCCCACTTCCACCATGCCGGCTATGGCGTGGCTGCCGAAGTACTTTCCGCTGCCCGATTCATTGGGTTTCACCAGCGAAGTGCCCGGATATACGATGCTTGTGATGGCTTGGGCGTCGCTGACATAGCCGTAGTCGATGTTGCCCCTTACCTTCCAGTTGTAACGGTTGTAGGTAAAGTCGAAAGCACCCACATAGACGTTGCCCTTAATGTCCTTGTGATAGGTGTCCTCCGGGGTGGTGTTGCCCATTGACTTGCCGTAGTAGCCGCTCAAACCGAGGCGCAGACCGGGCACGGAGTAGTTGTCCACACGTACAGCCACGGCATATTTGTTGGCCACATCAAACTCATAGGGACTCTTTGCGCCGCCTTGTATCCAGTTACTGCGGCTGAAACGGTATGCATTCAGGCCGGCAAGGAACTGCGCCTCATAGCGGAAATCACCGCTTTCTCCCCAGAAACTGACTCCAGTCTGGTGCCATGTGCATGGCAGAATGGTGTTTTCGCCTTCGGGACGATACACTGTAAAGAAGTTCAACGGCTCGTGGTAGGCATTGGTAAGGCCGACCGGCACTACGATATGGCCGGCCTTGATGTTGGCATACCGTCCGAACGACTTCTGAATCCAGAACTGTTCCAGTTCCACCTCGCCGCCTTTTTCCACTTCCTGCTCGTATTCGATGGCTTCTTCTGCCTCGTATTCTATCGACTGGCCTGTACCGCCGTGCTCAAACTCAATCTCTGTGCCCAGCGTCCAGCCCTTTCCGAAGTCGTAACCAAGGTAGATTACGGCGTGGGGTATGTCGAAACGGCCGTGGTCGGGGGCGTTCTTGTATGCGGAAGCGTTGGAGTAGCGTTTGCCGGCATCGCTGTAGAAGTTGCGGCTGTAGGCCACTTCGCCGTAGCCGCCTATGCTGAGACGGCTGCCGGAAGCGTGGTTCAGCACACTGTCGGCCACGTTTTCCTGAGCCAAAGCCGGGGTTGCGGCCAGCGAACTTGCGGCAACCAGAGTCATCATCCTGTAAGTAAATCTTTTCATTGCTGTCGTTTTCTTCGTTGTTATTTGTCTGCAAAGGTATTCCGTTTGGCCTTTTGCGGCAATACCTAAATGTTGTGAAATCTTAAAGGAAATGCTTTCCAGTCCGCACATTCGGGGTTGTGATACCTAATATTCGGTATCTGCGGCTTCAATATGCACAATGCGGCTTCCTTATATATAATAAGGTATAGGCAGACAGGGTATATTTTCCGCAAGGATTATGTGGATTTGTGGCGCAAAACGGTGCGTTTGCAAGTCGCTGACGGCCAGTGGCTTCCAAAAACCGCCCGTTTGCAGGTCGTAAACGGGCGGTTTAGCAGTCGTAAACGGGCGGTTTACGGAGTGTAAACGGGCGGTTTGAGGTGCGCATCACTGCGGGTTCGTGATTTTTGTGTAACTTTGCATAAGCCAAGCTGCACTCGGACAACTGCGAGCAAGCTCTCTTGCCGCTCGTTTGCATTGGCTTTGCATAAGCCAAGCTGCACTCGGACAACTGCGAGCAAGCTCTCTTGCCGCTCGTTTGCATTGGCTTTGCAAAAGCCAAAACCGCACTCTGTCGGCGAAAAGCGTGCGGATATTGGCAATACCCATTTAAGATGAGACGATGAAGAAGCTATTGGAACTGTACAAACAGTGGTCGGGCGGTGAGCCAACCGAGGCTGTGAGGATACCGGGAGCCGGAAGCAACAGGGACTACTACAGGTTTGTAGGCAAGGACGGCGGCTCTGTGATTGGCGTGGTGGGCACAAGCCGTGACGAAAATCATGCGTTCATATACCTGAGCAACCACTTTTCGCGCAGGAAGCTGCCCGTGCCAAAGGTTCTGGCGGTGAGTGGCGACGAGCTGCGCTACCTTCAGACCGACCTGGGCAGGGTGTCTCTGTTCGACGCATTGGCCGGTGGGCGCGAGGCGGGCGGCAGATACAACGTGAAGGAGAAGCAGCTGCTCGTGAAAACCATACGCGAGCTGCCCGACATACAGTTGCGCGGAGCGCGCGGACTGGACTTCTCCAACTGCTATCCGCAACAGGAGTTTGACGTGAATAGCGTGCTCTTCGACCTCAACTACTTCAAATACTGCTTTCTCAAGGCCACCGAGCTTGACTTTCACGAACTGAAACTGGAGGCCAACTTCCACCTCTTTGCCAAAGACCTGACCTCTGAGAAGGGCGAGAGCTTCATGTATCGCGACTTTCAGGCGCGCAACGTGATGCTCGATGCCGCCGGCAATCCGCAGTTCATAGACTTTCAGGGCGGTCGCAAGGGGCCTTACTACTACGACTTGGCCTCGTTCCTGTGGCAAGCGTCGGCGCGCTACTCTCACAAGCTGCGCAGGGAACTGGTGTATGAGTACTATGACTCGCTGAAGAGCTACACGGAGGTGCCGTCCTCCCGGCATTTCGTTGACAGACTGAGCCTTTTCGTACTCTTCCGCACCCTTCAGGTGCTCGGAGCGTATGGTTTCAGGGGCTATTTCGAGCAGAAGAAGCACTTCCTTGACTCCATTCCGCCCGCCATGCAGAACCTTCGCGAACTGCTGAAGCTGAACTGTTTCCCCTATCCCTACATGATGGATATGCTGCGACGGCTGACCGAACTGCCGCAGTTCTCGCTTATAGAGCAGCCGGCGTTGAGTCGTGCCGACGGATACAGGACTGCCGACAGCAATGTCTATGAGTCGCACCCTCAAGACGGCCCTGCCACGTTCTCCAAATACGATGGAAAGGGTCCGCTGGTGGTCAGAGTGTTCAGCTTTTCCTACCGCAAGGGCATCCCCACCGACACATCCGGCAACGGCGGAGGCTACGTTTTCGACTGCCGCAGCACGCATAATCCGGGCCGCTACGAGCCTTACAAGAAGCTGACGGGGCTTGACGACCCGGTAATACGCTTCTTGGAGGACGACGGCGAGATACTCGTGTTTCTCGACAGCGTGTATAAGCTCGCTGATGCTCATGTGCGCCGCTACCTGCAGCGCGGTTTCACCGACCTGATGTTCTGTTTCGGATGCACGGGAGGCCAGCACCGCAGCGTATATAGTGCGCAGCACTTGGCCGAACACATCAACAACAAGTTCGGAATAGAGGTTCGAGTGTGCCATTGCGAGCAGAACATAGAGCAAACCCTGCCGCCCCGTTCCTCCAGACAGCCGTGAAAGCATTTTTAGAGGTTTCGTTCGTGTTTCCCACCGTTTTGATGTAACTTTGCAACCATGATGCAAGCGATGATTTTTGCGGCAGGACTGGGCACACGACTCAAGCCTCTGACCGACCGTATGCCCAAGGCATTGGTCAAAGTGGGCGGCGAGCCACTGCTCAAGCACGTCATCTTGCAGATGAAAGGCGCAGGTTTCGGGCGCATAGTGGTCAATGTGCACCATTTCGCCGGCCAGATCAAGGACTATCTCTCGGCGCAGCAGAACTTCGGAATGGACATCCGCATAAGCGACGAAAGCCGGATGCTGCTCGACACCGGGGGAGGCATCAGGCGCGCCCGGCCGCTTTTCGACCCCCAATCGCCCGTTCTCGTACACAATGTCGATATACTGAGCAACGTCAATCTGCGCAGTTTCTATACCCAAGCCCACGGTGACGCCACCCTTCTGGTAAGTCCGCGCACCACCAAACGCTACCTTCTTTTTGACACCGACGGCAGTTGCCGCCTGAAAGGGTGGACAAACGTGGACACAAACGAGGTGCGCACGCCCCATCAAGGGCTGCTTCCCGACCAATGTCTGCGCTATGCCTTTTCGGGAATCCACGTGTTCAGCCCCGCTCTCTTTGCGGCTATGGACAGCTGGCCGGAGCGTTTCGGCATCATGGACTTCTACCTTAGCGTATGCGCAGACCGTGGTATCTACGGCCATGTTGACCCCTGTCTGCGCCTGATGGACGTGGGAAAGCAGGAAACCATAGCCCAGGCGGAGCAATTCCTCACGACTTTACAATAACAAACATACATTTATCATGCAACAGAAGATTATCATTCTCGACTTCGGGTCGCAGACTACGCAGCTGATAGGCCGCCGTGTGCGCGAACTCGATACGTTTTGCGAGATTCTTCCGTACAACAAATTCCCCAAGGATGACCCCTCCGTGATTGGTGTCATACTGAGTGGCTCGCCTTATTCGGTGCATGACCCGGAAGCATTCAGGGCAGATTTGAGCCAGTTCGTGGGGCGTTTGCCTGTGCTGGGCATCTGTTACGGAGCGCAATTCATTGCCAACCAGGGCGGCGGTACGGTGGAAAAGACCAATACCCGCGAGTATGGCCGGGCGCACTTGCAGGATTTTGACTCCGAAGACCCGCTTTTCAAGGGCTTTGAGGCCAACTCGCAGGTGTGGATGAGCCACGGCGACACCATAACCTCCATACCCGGCGACTGCCACGTCATCGCTTCCACGGCCAATGTGAAGTTTGCCGCCTATGCAAGCAGCGAGAAGCCTCTGTGGGCGGTGCAGTTCCACCCGGAAGTGTTCCACACCACGCAGGGCAAACAGCTCCTTAGCAACTTCGTGGTGGACATCTGCGGCAGCAAGCAACAGTGGAGCGCAGCCTCGTTCGTTGAGACTA
>CAVHML010000105.1:4638-8507 GCA_963636905.1 bacterium | reverse complement strand
AAACTCAACAGCCTTTGTGCGTCATTATGTCAAGTACCATGTCGTCAGTGGCGCGCATTGCATCGGCACCGATGGAGGTCAGGTTGCGTATACTGCGGTCAACGTCGTCGTCGATGATGCCCTCAGCACTGCTTACGCACTTGCCTTCCATGGACAACAAGGCCGACAACACCGCTGTTGACACGCCCGAAGATATCTTGAGCGAGCAACTGGGTTTCGCACCGTCACAAATCATACCCGTAAGATTGGCTATCATGTTCTTGACCGAATGGCATATACGCTCATAGTCGCCTCCCATCAGATATGTGATGCCACAACTGCTGCCGATGGACGCCACCACGCATCCGCACAGGGCCGACAGTTTGCCGAGGTTTTGCTTTATGTATATGGCCGTGAGATGGCTCATGGTAAGCGCACGTATCAGTTCCTCCTCGGTGTTCTCGTTCTCTTCCGCATACACGGCCACAGGATTGGTGGCACAGATGCCCTGGTTGCCGCTTCCGCTGTTGCTCATCACCGGTATCATGGCACCTCCCATGCGTGCGTCGCAGGCCGATGCCGTCTTTGCGATGATGTGCGAGAAGATGCTTTTACCGAAGATGCCCTGACTCAACGGTCGGTCTATGGTCTTTCCGAGGTTGTGTCCGTAGTTGCCTTTCAAGGCTTTGGCCGCAGCGTTCATGTTGTAGTCCTTCGTTGCCAGCATGAACGCGATCTCCTTGAGCGGCGTTGTGGTGGCATAGTCATACACCATTCGCAGATTAAGCCTTATCTCTCCGTCATCATCCTGCTCGTCGCCAGGCTTCTGTTTGTCCAACAAAACTGTGTCGTTGGCCGAAATATACACGAAATTGGTATGTCCGCCGGATATTATAGCCTTAGACTGGTCACCACCTGCGCTGCATATCACCTCAACATACAGCTTTTCCGTGATGTCTTTCTTCAGGCTTATGTGTATGCGCTTGTCATCCACATACTTCTTTCCGGCCTCTAAAGTTTCTGGGGTGAGGTCTTTGAGCACCTCAAGTTCGTATTCCGACTTACCTATGAGCGCGCCCAAAGCTATTGCGATGGGCAGTCCGATCATGCCTGTGCCGGGTATGCCCACACCCATCGCGTTCTTCAGGATGTTGCCGCTTAGATATACGTCTATGCTTTCAGGAGTTTTGCCCAATGCCTCGGCCGCTTTCGCCGTGCAGAGAGCCACCGCCATCGGTTCCGTACACCCTATGGCCGGCACCACCTCCTTGTCTATAAGTCTCCTTATAGCCTTCCGTTGCTTCTCGTCAAGCATTGTCACTTCGTTTTTTGGTAGTTGTCCAGTCCTTTCTGCAAGAAGTCAACATACTGGGCGATGTCTTCGTCATACGAACGGCTGCCGTTGAGCGGTTTGCCCTGGTTGTCCAGCAAGACGTAGAACGGCTGCGTGTTGGCTCCCACCTTGGTTCTCTCCAGATAGCTCCACTTGTCGCCCACGGTGCGCAGCGTCCGCTGCTGACCGTTCTCCACCACCTGTATAGGTTCTTTCAGCGGTGTCTTGTCGTCAACATACAAGGATATGAGCACATACTTGCCGTTGAGCATATCGGCCACCTTGGGGTCTGTCCATACGGCAGCCTCCATCTTGCGGCAGTTCACGCAACCGAAACCTGTGAAGTCTACCATTGCCGGTTTGCCTTGAGCCGCTGCGGCAGCCATGCCCTGGTCATAGTCGGTATATTTAGCCTCAACCGACTGCTTGTGAAGGTTGAAGTCCTGGGTGTTCATCGGTGGCGCAAAGGCACTTATGGCTTTGAGAGGCGCACCCCAAAGTCCCGGTATCATGTATATGGCAAAGGCAAGTGAAATCATTGCGAGGAAGAACTGCGGCACATTGGTGCGGTGCTCCGGGTCGTCGTGCGGAAACTTGAGCCAGCCGAGCAAATAGATGCCGAGCAGGGCGAAGATGACTATCCACAGCGAGACGAACACTTCGCGGTCGAGCAAGTGCCATCCGTAGGCCAAATCGGCCACAGACAGGAACTTCAAGGCAAAGGCAAGTTCGATGAAACCGAGCACCACCTTGACCACATTCATCCATCCGCCCGACTTCGGAGCCGACTTGAGCAGGCTCGGGAACATGGCAAACAGCGTGAACGGTATGGCCAGGGCTATGGCAAAGCCAAGCATGCCGAGCGTAGGACCTACGATATTGCCCTGCGTAGATACCGCCACAAGCAGGAAACCGATGATGGGACCAGTGCAGGAGAACGAAACGAGCGTGAGCGTAAAGGCCATAAGGAAGATGCTGAGCATACCGCTCGTGGACTCTGACTTCTGGTCAATCTTGTTGCTCCACGACGATGGCAGCGTTATCTCGAATGCTCCGAAGAACGAAGCGGCAAACACCACGAGGAGCAAGCAGAACAGGATATTGAACACTGCATTGGTTGACAGCGCATTGAGCGCACTTGCACCGAACAACATAGTCACCACGAGTCCCAAGACAACATATATCACTACTATCGACGCTCCGTATATGGCGGCCTCGCGTATGGCCTTACTTCTCTCCTTGTTGCGCTTCAGGAAGAAGCTCACCGTCATGGGAATGATGGGCCAAACGCAGGGCGTGAGCAAAGCGAGAAAACCTCCGGCCAAACCGGCGAGGAAGATGTACAGAAGCGAGTTGTCTGTGGCCTTGTCGTCAAAGGCGTTAAGTTCCGTAATCACCGGCTTCCACAGGTCTTGCGAACCCTCTACCGAAGCAGCGGTAGCGGCTACAGAGTCTGTAGCCACAGAGTCAGCCGAGGCCGTAGTCGCTGTTTCTGCGGTTGCCTCAGCCGTTTCCTCCTCTTCTGCGGCAGCGTCCTTGCCGACAGCCGGCGACTTGCCTTTCTTCACGAAGCTGGCTTGCGATGGCGGCAGACACATCTCGTCGTTGCAGGCGCCGTATTCGAGGTAGCAGTCTATGTCGTATGTGGGTTGCGTGAACTTTATTTTCTGTGCGAATGTGGCCTTGTGCTCAAAGAAGCGCAGCTTCATGCCGAACATATTGTCAAACTGCGAGACCTCCTTGCCTCTCGGTTGCAGTTTGCCTACAGCCTTTGCGCCGGTCATTTTGTTTACGTTGAACGTAGCCGATATGGGGCCGTCGTTGCCCATCTCGGTGGAATACAGATGCCATCCGTCGTCAATCTTTGCAGAGAACACGATTTCCGCCTCATCGCCTTCAAGCATTTTCAGGCTGGAAGTGAAGTGTACTGGGACAACCATCTGGGCATTGGCCATGACGGCCAGCAGAATCAGAAATACTGATAACGCAAGTTTCTTCATGCTTTGTGTAGTATTTTTGGTTGCAAAATTACAAAATAAGTAGTTTACGGCAATTGTTTGACATGGATATGTTCCTTATTTATTCGCAGAACAACGGCAGAGTGACGGTAAAACCGCAACGCAGTAAGATTTGGATTTATATACGTTTGCGGTTCTGTTGATTAGCCCGTACAATGAAAACCGGTCGGTTTTTAACACGTCAAAAGTAGCTCTTCTATGACCGTGAAGCCTCTTTGAAAACGTAAACGTGGCACTTACGGGTCGTAGATGCCACGGTTACGAGTGCTAAATGCCGTGTTTACGATGCGTAAGTGCCCCATTTACGCATCGTAAACGGGCGGTTTATGAAGCGTACCCTGCCACCTATGAACAGCGGCTCACAGCCTTTCATATCGCAAGCATTTGTAGTTCCGTCAGTAAAGACGGTGAACGGCAGTGCATACAGCGGTGCAAAGTTCACCACAAGCACTGCTACGGGTGAGGCTTCAGCCGCACAGTCCGCCCCGTCGCAGAGAAATAGGCGGGAGTAATGCGCGTCTCTTAAACCTTGTGTACTT
>CAVHML010000105.1:0-4496 GCA_963636905.1 bacterium | reverse complement strand
ATAAACCTTTTGGAAGGGTTTATCCACCGCCTTGGCTGTTACTATAATCTTGCTCGTTTGCTGTTCCGTTTGCTTTGTCCGTTGCTCTTGTTAGTGCAACTGCATCGGAAACAGCGGCAATGTCCTGTGTTTACTCGGCGCGGAAGTTTGGCAATTCCTCGGCAATGAAGGACGTTGCGTATGTGGCGTCGCCTATCACCTCGGCCTCGGCGAGGCGCACAAACACGTTGGCGCTCTTCTGGAACAGCTCGGGAGCGCGTGTGGCGTCCTCAAGAATGAGCAGCGACATGATGATGTCGCACGTCATGTTGTAGAGGCGGCGTGCGAGGAAGTCGTGCATCTCCTGGTTGTTGGCCTCCTTCACGTAGGCCACGGCCTTCTCATACAGTTCCACCATCTTGCCCACGCGCACCTTCAGCGGCTTCAGCTCTTCGGCAACTTCCTTCTCAAGCATCTCCTTGATGATGCCGAGATATGTGCCGTTGCTTATGTAGCGCACTGCGGCCACCACCTGAAGCTGCGTCGTGCCCTCGTAGATGGAGAATATGCGCGCGTCGCGGTACAGCCTTTGGCTCTTGTACTCCATGATGAAGCCCGAACCGCCGTGTATCTGTATTGCGTCGTAGGCGTTTTGGTTGGCATACTCCGAGTTCATGCCCTTGGCCAGCGGCGTGAACGCGTCGGCCAGGCGGCTGTACTTCTTCTGCTCCGCGCGCTCTTCGGGCGTGAGCTTGCGCTCGCGGGCGATGTCGTCGAGGGCTTTGTATATGTCAACGTAGCGTGCCGTCTGGTAGAGTATGCTGCGGCCTGCGTCGAGCTTTGCCTTCATGCGGGCCAGCATGTCGAACACAGCCGGGAACTTGATGATGGGCGTGTCAAACTGCTTGCGCTCACGGGCGTAGGCGATGGCCTCGTCGTAGGCGGCCTGGCTCACGCCAACACTCTGTGCGGCGATGCCCAGGCGCGCGCCGTTCATCAGCGCCATCACATACTTGATGAGTCCCAGGCGTGTGCTGCCGCAGAGTTCGGCCTTGGCGTTCTTGTACACCAGCTCGCAGGTGGGCGAGCCGTGTATGCCCAGCTTGTGCTCAATGTGGCGCACGGTAACGCCTCCGTCGCGCTTGTCGTAGATGAACATCGACAGTCCGCGGCCGTCGCGCGTGCCTTCTTCAGAGCGCGCGAGCACGAGGTGGATGTCGCTGTCGCCGTTGGTGATGAAGCGCTTCACGCCGTTCAGGCGCCAGCACTTGCCCTCCTCGTCGTATGTGGCCTTGAGCATCACGCGCTGCAAGTCGCTGCCGGCGTCAGGCTCGGTGAGGTCCATCGACATTGTTTCGCCGGCGCAAACGCGCGGTATGTACTTCTTGCGCTGCTCCTCGTCGCCAAACTCATAGAGCGTTTCTATGCAGTCTTGCAGCGACCAGATGTTCTGGAAGCCGGCGTCGGCTGCCGCCACAATCTCCGAAGCCATGGAGTAGGGCGTGATGGGCATGTTGAGTCCGCCGTAGCGGCGCGGCATCGATATGCCCCACAGTCCGGCCTTGCGCGTGGCGTCGATGTTGTCGTAAGTCTTTGCGGCGTAGTGCATGCGTCCGTCAACGAGGTGCGGACCCTCAAGGTCAACGTCCTCGGCGTTGGGTTCGAGCACGTTGGCTGCAATGTCGCCCGTGATGTCGAGCACGCGCTTGTAGTTTTCTATCGCGTCGTCGAAGTCAACGGGTGCGTCGTCGTAAGTGTCTTTGTCGGCGAAGTTGCGCTCTTTCAGCTCAACAATCCGCTTCATCTCCGGGTGGCTCAGGTAGAAGTCGAACTCGGGATGGTCGCTATAATAGTTTGCCATGGTCTTTTCCTTTATTTACTGTTCTGCTTGTAATACTTGATGAGTTTGGGCACAACCTCCTCGACGGTGCCGTTTATCACATAGTCGGCGATGGCGTTGATGGGGGCGTTGGGGTCGCTGTTCACCGAGATGATGATGCCAGAGTCCTGCATGCCGGCGATGTGCTGTATCTGTCCGCTTATGCCGCAGGCGATATACACCTTGGGGTGTACCGTGACGCCCGTCTGGCCTATCTGCCTGTCGTGGTCAACCCATCCGGCGTCCACGGCGGCGCGGCTTGCTCCCACCTCGCCGTGCAGCTCCTTGGCCAACTGGAACAGTTGGTCGAAGCCCTCCTTGCTGCCCACGCCATAGCCTCCGGCCACAACGATGGCTGCGCCTTTCAGGTTGTGCTTGGCGGCTTCCACGTGGCGGTCGATAACCTTCACCACATAAGCCTCTGCCGAAACATACTTGCCAACCTCGGGGTAAACCACCTCGCCCTTGGCCTTGCCGTCATACTCAGCCTTCTGCATCACTCCGCTGCGCACGGTGGCCATCTGCGGCCGATGGTCGGGGTTGACGATGGTGGCCACGATGTTGCCGCCAAACGCCGGACGTATCTGGTAGAGCAGGTTGTCATAGTGCTTGCCGGCCTTCTTGTCGTCGTAGTCGCCAATCTCCAGCTGGGTGCAGTCGGCGGTGAGTCCGCTCGTGAGCGACGACGACACGCGGGGACCGAGGTCGCGGCCTATCACGGTTGCGCCCATGAGGCATATCTGCGGCTTCTCCTCCTTGAAAAGGTTTACGAGAATGTCGGTGTGGGGAGCCGATGTGTAGGGGAACAGTCCCTCGCCGTCGAACACGAACAGCTTGTCAACGCCATAGGGCAGTATCTGCTGCTCCACCTTTCCCTTAATTCCCGTTCCGGCAACCACGGCGTGCAGTTCCACGCCCAGTTGTGTGGCCAGCTTGCGGCCCTTGGTGAGCAGCTCCTGCGACACTTCGGCCACAGTGGTGCTCTCTATCTCACAATATACGAATACGTTGTTCATCCTTGCTTATCCAATAATCTTCTCGTTCAACAACTCCTTGACCAAGCCCTCGATGTCGGCGTCGCTTGAGGTGAGCGTCTGGCTCTCCTTGGCCTGGAACACAATGTTCTGCACTGCCTTCACCTTAGTGGGCGAACCGCTGAGTCCGCACTGCTGTGGGTCGCCGTCAACGTCGGCCACCGACCACTGTGTGAGCGTCAGGTAAGGGCGCTCGTCATACAGTTCCTTGTATGGCATGTCTTCTGTGCGCTCCATGGGAGCCGTGGCTCGTTTGTATTTCATCACCAGTTTGGCGTTGGCCGGGCGGCACGGAGCGGCACTGCCGTTCACCGTCACCACGATGGGCATGGGCGCCTCCACTGTCTCCACGCCTCCGTCGATGTGGCGGCGTATGGTGAGGCGGTTGTTTTCGCACTTCACTATCTCCTCGGCGTATGTCACCTGCGACAGGCCGAGCTTCTGCGCCACCTGCGGACCCACCTGTGCGGTGTCGCCGTCGATGGCCTGGCGGCCGCCAATCACCACGTCAACGCCACCTATCTTCTTTATGGCCGTGGCCAAGGCGTAGGATGTGGCCAGTGTGTCGGCTCCGGCAAACAGGCGGTCGGTGAGCAGCCATCCGGTGTCGGCTCCACGGTATAGTCCCTGTCTTATCACTTCGGCTGCGCGCGGAGGGCCCATGGTCAGTATGCCAACGGTCGAGCCGGGGTTCTGCTCCTTCAGGCGCAGAGCCTGCTCCAGGGCGTTAAGGTCTTCGGGGTTGAAGATTGCGGGCAGCGCAGCGCGGTTCACCGTGCCTTCGGCTGTCATCGCATCCTTACCCACATTTCGTGTGTCAGGTACTTGCTTTGCAAGCACAACGATTTTCAAACTCATATTTTATAATAGATTGTTTTGAGATATTATTTATATTATATGGCAAAAGTACCTTTTTTTTATTATATGGCAAAATAAACCCAACTAAAAAGAAAAATGAAGTGACAACGTTCGGCGGAGCTATCCGTGTTCGTAAAGCTGTAGTACAGAACAGGTGCTCATCCGTCTGAATTCCGACTATATTCCGCGGATTATTATTATCCGCTGAGATTTAATCGGATATATATTCAACGGCGTATGCTTATTCGTTTAATCCTGTATATCCGTGTTCGAAAAAAAATATATCCGTATTCCCTTCGGTCGTCGGCCGTTGGTTCTTCACTCGTCATCTTGGCCTCGAAGAGGCCGTATCTCAGTAACCCCATGTGGAGCGTTAGCGGAACATGGGGGATTAAGACATGGAGCAAAACATCGGCTTCGAAGATGCCGCACATAAAGCATTGCGGGAAATGTTAAAAGTTAGAGCTATCTTTACAAACATGCTCTCAAAACTCGCGTGAAATCCACCAAGAATGTTCGTGCTCGAAAATACGCCAGTTTTGAGCGTGCAACTTTAAGCCACTGTAAATGTGTTTGTTATGCAGAAAATACGAAAAGTATGCAATAAAAACGACCTATTTTTTGCTTCGAAACAGACCAATCTGGTGACCAAATAGCACAAATTTCGCCCTCAAAAACATGTCACTTGCACATCGTAAATGGGCCATTTACGACTCGTAAGTGGTGCATTTACGATCCGTAAGTGG
>CAVHML010000104.1:0-8591 GCA_963636905.1 bacterium | reverse complement strand
GTAAGTCTTCGGTTATCTTCTCGGGACGTGTGCTTTATGAAAACTCCACCATCCCTGTGCGCGACGCGTATTTCCTCATCAATGGGGAGAAGGTAATGTCCACCAACAACACTGTCATTACCACCGACCTGAACGGTGATTTCCGTTTCGCTGTTCCTACTGTCGATATGACTTTCCAGGTTGTGAAGGACGGACACCATTTCGTTCGCGACGGATATGTCTACCGCAACGGCGGCAGCGAAGACGAGACGCGTTTCGTGCCTTCTGCCGATTATATCGGTATAGAGCTTTGGGACTCCACACGCGTACGCCTCGCCGGTAGAGTGGTGGGCGGCACCGTGCAGTCTGCCAAGATTCTCGGAGTTGGCGCTTCTACCAACAACCTCGGCGACAACATCACCCTCACCATGGCTCTTGAAGGCGACAATACGTCCAGCCTCTATTATCTTGCGGACAAGCCCGAAGTTACCGAGATGACCGATTCCACCACGTATGTGGCGCTTCCTGTAACGGATGCCGCATCGTATGGCAATCCATTCTCCGTAAAGACCAAGGTGAAGTATGAGCGTCAGCGTTTGACCATCAATCCCGACCCCCGTTCGGGAGAGTTCTATGTTGACCTGTTCCCTGTGAAGTACAAGATAACCCAGGCTTACGCCCAAGGTTATTCCACGCTCTTCTCAAGCGGGGAGACATCGCAGGTGCTCGACCTTTCGCAGGCGATAAACAAAAACATCGAGGAGACCGACACCGTAAGCTACAACGGGAAAACCTACAAGCTCACGTCGCACTATGACGCGTCATACCAGCGTGTGTATCATTCACCTGTATCGCTTACTTACGAGCAGTTGAATCTGGGTATCTACGGAGGGCCTCTTGGCGACTTGACGTGCGACATGCCTACAGTAGACGGCAGCAACACCGTGATGTCTACTGTGGAATATGACGACGACACAGACCAATTCTCTTATGTGTTCGGATACCCGATATTCTCGGAGGGCGAAAGCTACACGCTGAGAGTACAGGCTCACGAGGATTTTTACTATAACAACGACGCAAACCTCGGAAGACACGACCAGGTGCCCGTCACCAACTGCTCGCTCAACATACAGAACGGTATGTGCAAGGGCGATCCGGTGATGAACACCCAAATCGACGATTCCGGAAGTGCTGTCGTTACTCTCAAAGTGGACAACGTTGATTACAGCAGCACCGGCACCGCGGCGTTGAAGACCATAAACCTTGACGCGGAGGTTGACAACTATCACTATTCCGCCACACCTATACAGGGCTACGTGCGCGGCGCAAAGGTGGTGGGCAACGATGTGGTCAGCGATGTTGAAAGCAACGTGCAGCTGATCGACATCTTGCGCGACCCGCCAGGGTCTACAAGTTATTCCTATGTTTCCGCAGGTTCTACATATTCGGTAGCCCGCAATTTCAATCTTTCCGGTTCGTTGAGTCTTAGCCTGAAATACGAGTCGGGGTCGCACATAAGTCCGATTGTTGGTAAGCTTGTAGGGGGAACCGTGCTGAATGCTCAGATGCTCACATTGTCTCAGATTGAGAGCTCGACCATTAATATTCCGATGTATTCTATTGATGTTTCCCACTCGGCCAATTACACTCTAACGATTACGGACCGTCTCAGTACTTCTGCCGATCCCGCCGACGTGGGTGCCGCCGCAGACCTGTTCATAGGTACGACAAACAACCTTGTTGTAGCGCGCACGGCAAACATCTGTACAATAGACTCTGCGATGTATAACCTCTACCAGGGGGCTATAAACGACGGTAAGATAAAGATTATCACCGAGGGCACCAATGCGTTGGGCAACAAGTATTACCTTGCTGTGGTGAACGAATTGGCCACGGTGATGTCGAACCCCGTGACATTCGCCTATTCCCAGTCCCACATCTTGAACAAGGTGGTGCCTTCGCTTCTTGAAAACCGCAATGCGCTGTTGCTCAATGGCGATTCGCTTACAGTGCAGCGGCTTGCTGACCAGAGGCAGGAAGTGCTCTATTGGAGCAAGGTGCAGCCGGGAGAAGAGGGCTACGGAATAGCGGGATATTATTCTATTGTCCGTCCTACCGGTTACGACAAGCTTGTAGTCGACAAAGTCAAGAGCTATAACAACCGCATTATGCGTTGGTGGGGGCTCGTTGCTTTCAATGAAAAGAGCAAACTGTCAGCTCTGCAGTCAGGTGTGCCTAATGCCACATATTCGGTATCAGGCAACGTGCCCATCTCTCATGATGAAAGCGAGTCGGATTCCGATGACAAACCCGGTCAAGGCTCAAATTACAATTACTCGCACAGCGCATTCGGAGTACCTATTCCTGTAGGTCTTGGCGGCGAATTGGAGCGTTACCGTGCTGCGGTAGGCGAGCAGGGAGTAGCAGCTCTTGGAAGTTCATTGATTGGAGGTGTCTTCAATATTGTTTCTTCTACTATTGCGTATAATAAGACTACGGGTGCTGCCGCCAAGGAACAGATTGCGGCAATTGCGCAGCAGTTCCAGGATCTTAAAAACGATAGTGCAAGAGGAACTACAAACGTTACCGCTGCCGGTGTTAAATATGAGTTTTCTGCTTATCCGACGATAGACAACTTTACTTGGACGTCGATACCAAGCTTCCAGGCCAGCAACAGCAAGAGCACTGGCTATTACCTTGCTGCCGATGGTGACAGCTACTTCGACGTGTCTATCTATAACACTCCTGCCGACAGTCTGGCGGAAAGAGACTCCATTTACACAACATTGCAATATATTACCGATTCACCGAATCAGGCGAAGTATTTCTTTATCTCTGATTATGTGTTCGGTATTCAGGCAGGCGCCACCCGTCCGTGGATGCCTGCGGACAGCACTCTCTTCTATCAGCCCGGCACTCCATTGTCGGAAACGACGATGAAGATAGACAACCCGAAGATTACGGTCTCCAAGCCTGTGGTGTCAAACATTCCGCAGGACGACAAGGCTGTGTTCTATGTCACCATGCAGAATGACTCGGAACTGCCCAAGAGCACTTCGTTGAGAAACGCTTCGACATTTGTCCTCCACGTGCTCGACGAGACAAACACCGAGGGCGCGAAGATTACTATGGACGGCGAACCGCTCACGTCGGGCCGTACGTTCACAATCTCTCCGCACACAAGTCTCACCAAGACCATCGAGGTGGAACGAGGGCAGAAATACGACTACGAGAACATCGGTCTCGCCCTCTCTACGTCAAGCTACGACTTGACGGACGTAGCGCCAATCAGCGTACACTACATGCCGACGTCAAGCCCGGTGAAGATTACCGCTCCTACTGCCAACTGGACGATGAACACGCTTTCGCCGAAAGACACCATCGGGTACTATCTGCCTATGGTAATCGACGGATTCAACCAGAACTATGACGGTTTCGACCATATAGAAATACAGTACAAGCAGTCTACCCAGAGCGACGACGATTGGGTAAACCTCTGCTCGTATTATGCGGAAGATTCGCTCTACAATGCGGCGAGCGGCAATAAGGCCATGATTACTTCGGGCCGCATCACCGATTTCCGCTTCTATGGCGAGCGTGACCCGATGGAGATGAAATATGACCTCCGTGCCGTGGCGTTCAGCCGTGTGGGCACAAGCTTCGTGACGCGCAGTTCCGACATCATTTCGGGTACTAAGGACACGCGTACTCCGCACATCATCGGCACGCCGAAACCTACCAATGGCATCCTTGGTGCTGGCGAGTTTGCTACACTCGCATTCACCGAACCGATAGCTTACAACTACCTCGACAAGACTTCTAACTTCGACGTATATGGAGCCATCAACGGTGAGACCACTATCAACAACTCGTCGGCACTCTACTTCCCGGGTAAGGCCGAACAACGGGCTGCAACAACTGTCAAGCGCAATCTGAATGGCAGGAGTTTCAGTGTTGATATGCTTGTTACTGCCAACGAGGCCAACCGCGACCAGGTGCTCTTCACCCATGGTACGGGCAACGACCGTCTGGTGTTCTCCATCAACAAGAACAATCAGCTGCAGGCGCAAATAGGCAACAATGTGTATGTGGGCAAGTCTCACGAACCGACAGAGTGGACTGGCGCAATGTCGCACGTAGGTCTCACTGTCGATGCCAACAGAACTTTGAAATTCTTCTGTGGCAATGACTTTGAGTATGACGACAAGGATGTGATTTCATATCAGTTGCCTGAAGACTACACGGTGAACGATTACATATATCTTGGTTCTGACGCTCCAGCTGCCGCCAATCGAGACAATACTCTCTTTGCCGGCCGCATGCTTGAGACCCGTCTTTGGAGCACCGCTCTTTCTGCCGAGGAGATAAGCAAGTTCAATCAGCGTCGTGCTGATGGCTACAGCCACAAGATGGTGGCTCATTGGCCTCTCACACAAGTTAGTGGCACCACTGCCGAAGAGACTGTTGGCGGTGCATCGCTCGAACTTAACGCTACTCAGTGGAGCACACGTCAAAACTATTCGCTTGTCATCAACAACAAGGCAGAGGAAATCAATCCTTCCTATATGAGTCGCAACAACACTTCCGACTATACCCTTTCCTTCTGGTATAAGGTACAGGAGCGTGCTGACTCCGTTTCTGTCTTCTCTTCAGGCAAGCAGCGCAATGACGATGCAACGCAGCGCTTCATGCGTCTGGATTTGAAGAACGATTCGCTCGTGTTCAAGTCTGGTCTCAACGACTTCACTCTGCAGACAAAGCACGATGACTCACAATGGCATCACTTTGCTCTTGCAGTCAATCGCTCAAGCAACATTGCCACCATTTATTTGGATGACAACATGGTGATGCAGGAGTCTGGCGACAAGGTAAATGGCATAGCCTCCGATTATGTTGCATTTGGCGATGCCAACATGAAGGGACGAATTGACCAATTGCAACTTTGGAACAGTGCATTGTCGGCGGATATCTTGGCAGTTACGGCCAATGTCGCTCCACTCGGTACCGAAACGGGCTTGCTTGTCTACATGCCGTTTGAACGCTCTGTGAAGAGTAGTCAAGGCGTTGTCACCGAGGTATTCAGTCCTTACAACGAGTCGGCCAATACAGCCACCGCAGGTGATGTTTGTCTGCTTGAAGACGAAAATGCCACAGGTAACAACTCTGACTGGGCACCTGTGCGTGCTGCGGAACAATACTCGAAGCTCGATTTCGACTGGAGTTCTGATGGCACCAACCTCTACATTTATCTCACCACGCCACTCAAGAACATCAACAAACAGCAGGTGTACTTCTCTGTGCGCGATGTGAAGGATGTTAATGGTAACCCGATGGATGTGCCTCAAACATGGACTATGCTTGTTGACTGCAACCAGGTACGCTGGGTAGAGAATACGCTCGCAACCGCCCTCGATTTTGGTGAAGGCGATGTCCTTATGGCTGAATACTCTAACAATGGTGGCAGTCGCCAGAACATCTCGTTCGAATCAAATGCCTCATGGCTTGAGTTGACCAGCACACAGGCTGTAATCGACGGCAATGCCAAAGACTACATCACATTCTCCATCAAGGAGAGTCTGAATCCTGGCATATATGTGGCCACTGTCAACCTCGTTGACGGCAATGGTTTGAGCGATCCTCTTTCCGTTGTGGCTGTAGTAACCGCCGAGGAACCGACTTGGGAAGTTGACCGCACTAAGTTCAACGAATCGATGAGCTTCGTCGGACGTGTGTACTTGAAGGATGGCGACAATGAGATAATAGACTATAATCCGCTCGACATCGTGGCAGCATTCACTCCCGAAGGAGAATGTCTTGGCAAGTCGTATGTCACTGTTGACGAAAACAACGGTTCAGGGGTCTTCCTCACCATCTATGGCAACACTTCGCTCTACAACCAGCCTATAAGTTTCCGCTTGTGGCGAGCTGATAAGGGCTATGTAGTCGGTCTTGCCGCCAATGAGGATGTACGCTTCGTTAACAACGGCACGTATGGCATTGTCAGTCCAGTACGCCTCGTCACTCAAAACGATCAGGTGCAACTCCTTAGTCTGAAGGAGGGATGGAACTGGATATCACTCAATGTGAAGCCTGATTCTGCGGGTACGCTCAATACGGCCTTTGTCAATTTCAAGGCATTCACCGCTAACGACCGCATCAAGTTTGCCAACGACTTCTCCGTGTATGATGGTAGCAAGTGGAGCGATGGCATCAGCAATCTCTCTATCAACAATGTCTACCAGATTTATGTGCAGAAAGCTGGTCAATATCGCGTGGCAGGCTCTTCTTTGTCGGCCGACGACAAGGTAATCACTCTCGCTGGAAACGCATGGTCATCGTTGCCGTATGTCCTTACTGAGGCTTTGCCGATAACCGACGCTATGGCAGATTACAGTCTTGGAGACAAGGGCACTGCAGGTGATATAATCAAGAGTCTTGACCAATTTGCCGTGCTCAGCGAAAATAATCGCTGGATAGGTTCGTTGCAGACTCTCTCGCCTGGCGTGGGCTACTTCATCAAACGCAATGCTCCAAACGATTGCACCATAGACCTTGGCAAGGCCAAGAACGTTGCTGTAAGCGTCACGAGCACCTCAGCCTCGGCAGAACATGCCGATGCCATGCCGGTAATCGCTGTGTTCAACACCAGCGAGTTTGATGTCCTGCCCAATGACAAGCTCGTTGCCTATGGCAATGACGGCAGTATAGCCGGTACCGCCGAGAAGGTTGACTTGGCCGATGGCTCTTCACGCTACTTCCTTACGGCCAACGCCGAGCCAGGAGCATCGCTCACTCTGGCGCAGGTGCGTGGTGATAATGTGGTAGCAATAGGTGCCAATAAGTTGACGATGACCGAAACAGGCATAGTGGGAACTATTCAACGTCCGTATGTTGTTACCCTCGGAGCCGAAAGCATTTCAGTCGATCTCAGCAAGATGCCTGCCGCAGCCGACGTTGTCGTAACGAGTGCAGAAGAAACGGAAGTTACCATCAGTTGCTATGCCGTGAACGGCCAAAAGGAATATGAAACAGTCCAAAAGGTACTCTCCGGGAAGAATGTTTATCAGATTCCGATGACCAACAATGGTGATGTGAAGATTATCGATGTGCGACTGGCTAACGGTGGCAAGAAAGTCTTCAAGATAGCCAACGGCTTAGCAATAGAATAAAATCATTAAATCAGTTACGAATAATGAAAGTGAAACACATAATCTTAATGATGTCAGCAGCGCTTATGCTGCTGACATCATGTTCCTCCTCCTCGGACGGCAATGAGAATACAGTGAAACCCTTCGGCGGAAAAACGTTTACGGGTGTTGACTCAATCCCAGCGTGGATAGCTCAGGCGCAGTCAATACCCACATCGCAATTTATGCCACAGGGCAGCGAGACGATAATATTTGCCTTTAAAGCAGACTTTGCCGACATTACCACGCAGCCCGACGATATTGCAGCTGTGTTTGTAAACGGCCAATGCCGTAGCGCAGCCAATCCTATTGACGGCAAGTTCTATCTCAGTGTGGCTAAGCTGCAGAGCGAGGTGGACTCGTCCGTAGCCTTTTGCATACAATATTATTCGTCTGCGCTCAAAGGCTACTTTGTCTCTACAGACATGACCATGGAACTTGACAAGTCGCTTGGCACTATAGAGTCGCCGTTCTGCCCGGAGTGGAAGTAAATCGTTGCTGTCCGGTAATTCTCAAAAGGACATCCGGGACACATCGCCCCACTCTTCAATACAAAAATCCCGCAAAGTTGTTTGCGGGATTTTTTGTGTTTTTACAAGAACCAGCGCATACCATCCGAGTATGCCATCAGCTATATATCCCCTTGTTTTCTTACATATCAAACAGATTGCCTGTCGCCATGGAATAGGATACCTTGCACTGGTTGCAGATGTCGCATATTGTGGCTCCGCTTCCGCTTAGCGAGTAAAAGACGCTCTCGCCTATGAGCACATACTCCCAAGTTCGGTTCATCCTGTCTTTTGGATGCAAGGTGTTGACCTTCTTTATCCATTCCACCGCAGCCGTCTGCTTCTGCCGCACGTTGGCGTCATCCACCTTGTCGTCACCCTTGGTCTCTATCAGATACACCTTGTCTGCTGTCGCCACGATGAAGTCGGGATGATATGTAGCCATCAAGCCATCCTTCCTCACATAGAAGATAACGGCAAAGGAATGACCTCCTTCATTGATTTTCAAGAAACTTTCCACCTCGGCATCCTTGTCCAGGAACTCGATGAAAGCCTTCTCCAATCCTCCGCCGTGCGAAGGATAGCCCAACCGGGGATAGATGCACTTCTGCACTTCCAAGGAGTAAGCCTCCCTCATCTTGATGGCTTGCAAACTGGAGAAGGGTGTCAGAGAAACCTCTGCATCCACAGTGGTCAAACGATTCTGCATCTTGTAGATTGCCACGGCAAACTGCTCCACGATGTGCTTGGTCACAATGCCGTCCTTTGCAAGGAGTATCTTCCAGTCGCTCCCCTTGAATGGGTCGAAAGGTTGGGCGAAGAGACGAGTGCGGATATACCAGTCCATCACCTGTACCGTCTGCGCCTCGTTTATCTGAATGGTCGGGAAGCCTTGTCGGCGACAGTTCTCGAAGCG
>CAVHML010000103.1:0-8599 GCA_963636905.1 bacterium | reverse complement strand
AACATTCTGAAACAAAAGGCAACAGCCTTTCAACAACAAGCCCGATAGTGTCCGGCCTGACGAAGCCACTCGTCAAGCCGGACACCACTGTTTGTTTGCAGACACTGCAAAGAAAACCGGAAGGATACTGGCTCCTTCCGGTGTGAAACAGGCGGGATGCGCCGTTACAGACAAACGGGATGCACAATTCCAGCCGGCTACTTTGTCATTCTGCTTGGCAGTTGTGCCGTTACAGCCGGCAGCTTTGCCATTCCGCTTGCTACTTTACTATTCTTTATTCGACAGTATTGCGCGCAGCTGGCTGCACTCTTCGTCGCTCAAGCCGCACTCCTTAAGGTATTTCTCGGCCGCCGGCTGCACCTGTCCCTCAAGGTCTGAGAAATTGTAGTCCCACGTTATGCTCTTGAAGTCGTCGAGTGCCTCCTCGTTACACAGCAGCCACAGCAAGCGGTTGACCGACAGAGACTGCCTAAGGTTGTAGGATTCTTCGCCGTCGGGTATGTGATAGAAGTTGAGCATGGTCACCATATAGTCCCTGCACAGCTCGTCTAAGGTTGCTCCGGCAAACGCTTCGAGCAGCAAAGAGACGAAGCCGCAGCGGTCCTTGCCCTCGTTGCAGTGTATAAGGTAGGGAGGCTTGTGGGCTATCATGAACCTTACGGCCTCGCCCATCTTGGCCTTGAAGTCGGCGTGGAACGTGTTGGCCATCATGCCGCAGGCCATTGTGTTCCCGTCGTTGAAGAGTTTGGGGCAATAGGTTGCCGCATAGCCGTCCGTGGCCATATACTCGCGCACCTTTTCGGGCGTGTCGGCCAGGTCTATTTCCGTGTTTATGCCAACAGACTGCGCCAGACTGTCGGCCACGGCATACCGTCCGGGGTTCTTGACACAGTTCAACGGATTGCTGGAGCGGTAAAGTACGCCCGGCGCAATGCCCGTTGTGGTTATCTCACGGAAGTTCGCATACTGCTCGGCGGTCTCATCCGGCCGGCGTTCCTCCTGGTAAACAGACTTCATCAGTTCGTAGGTGGTGTTGTAGCCGCCCTTTTGCTGAAGCGTCATCACCACCGTGTCGCCCACCTCGCCGCCTACATAGTAGTGGAAGTCGCCGTTGAGCATGCCAAAGCCGTAGTCGTCGCCGTGGGCGTTGTAGTCAACATACAAAACACCGAGGATTGCCACCTCGTTGAACGAGGTCACGTAGGGAAGATCGTCGAGTTCGATGTCGCTGCCTATCTTCACGTTCAGCAGGTCGCCGTAGTCAAACCCGGCGGCCTTCATGTCGGCAGGTGTGAAGTTGGGGATAGGCTGGCCGTAGTCGTTCACTTCGACGATGTGACCCGATATTACAGGCACAGGCGGCGTCGGGTCTGGCTGCGTTGAATCATCGCTTCCGCTGCAAGCCGGAAGCAACAGGACTGTGGCAAGAGCCACAAAGAATGACAGTTTTTTCATGTTGTAATAGTTTGGATACACTTGTGGTATTCGTAATCTTACCTATTAAAACGCCCAAACGCCCGTTTTATTTTGTCCAAAAGGCATTTACGCCCGTAAACACCCCACTTACGCGGCTGTGGAGGCCATCCGCGAGCGGCAAACATCTACCGACCCGGACTTGCACCCGTTAGACAATGCCCATACCGTGCCGAGCGTACCAATAAAAAGGCCACCCAATGTATTGGATGGCCTTGTGACTCCGATGGGATTCAAACCCGTAACCTTCTGATCCGTAGTCAGATGCTCTATTCAGTTGAGCTACGGAGCCTCACTCATGCCTTTCACTCCTGAAATGCGATGCAAAGGTAGTGCATTTATCTCGTTTCTGCAAATGTTTTGGCCTTTTTCTTATAAAAAGTTTTTTGGTTGCGGTGCTGAAAATGAAGTCGTGGAGTGTGCCGAGGCGCGGCTTCCGTTCTGTAAACAGGCGGTTTGGCTTCAAGAACCCGACGGTATGGCTTCAAGAAACAGGCCGTTTGGCTTCAAGAAACAGGCCGTTTGGCTTCAGAAAACAGACCGTTTACTATCGCGTAGGAGGTAAACGCTAATCATAAAAAGGCATTTTCCTTCTACTTTCACAGTTACCTACCTCTCACACCACCGTACATACCGTTTTACATACGGCGGTTTCTATTTTGGGAGCTATTCGAGATACTTCCAAACAAGGTGGATGTTTGACAATGCTCATGCCGAGCGTACCATAAAGGTGACGTTTACTGAGCGCAAACGTCACCTCTACGAAAAATATGAGCCTTGTGCTATTTCTTGATGTTAGGCTTCTGCAATCCGTAGTCCTTGCGCTTGTCCTCCATGAGCAGCAGCAGGGATACGACTATGGCGAGCACTCCGAAACCGGCAAAGATGGTCATCGTCTCGGTGTAGTCTATCTTGCCGTCGGCCAGAGTGTTGGCCTGGTTCACCTTGCCTATCCACACAGGCACCAAGGCAAGGCCGATGTTCTGTATGTAGAATATCAGGGCGTAGGCCGTGCCGAGCAGTTTCATCGGTATTATCTTCGGCACAGAAGGCCACATGGCCGAAGGCACGAGTCCGAAGGCAATGCCGAGCACCACCATCACCACGATGGCCAACACCCACGAGTTGAACGGCAGGGCGAACATGATGTGTACGCAGGTGAGCAGCACACTGCCGATAATCATGAGCGTGGCGCCCTTGCCATACTTGTCATAGATACTGCCGAAGAACGGGGTGAGGAATATTGTGCCGAAAGGAAGCATGGCCGGGATGAGTCCTGCCACATTGGCGTCAACGCCATACTTGAACACCATGAGCTTGGTGGCGAACTTGAGGAAGGGGAACACTCCGGCGTAGAACATGAGGCACAGCACAGCCACATACCAGAAGCCCACGTTGGTGAGCAAGCCCTTGAGGTCGGCAAACTTGAAGCCCTCTTCCGGCTCCGTCTCCACGGCTGCGGCGGAAGCGTCTTCGCGCTTGTCCATCACGCAATATACTATGAACGCCACCATGCCTGCGCAAAGCATGGCTGCTCCAAGTCCCACCGAGGCCGAAACGCCGCCCATGGCCTTGGCGAAAGGCAGGGATACGGCCAGTGCGCCAGCCGTACCTATACGGGCGAGAGCCACCTGAAGCCCCATGGCCAAGGCCAGCTCGTGGCCGGTGAACCATTTCACTATCACCTTGCTCACCGTGATTCCGGCTATCTCGCAGCCAACGCCGTAGACAGCGAAACCGAGCACAGCCCAGAGCACCTGCACGCTGTATGTACCGATGCCGAGGGGCAGGGTGACGCTGCCTGTGAAATCGTTGGCCAAAGCCCACCATTTGATGAGTGCGCCGCCGAACATCAGCACGGTGGACATTATGCCGGTGAAGCGTATGCCGAACTTGTCGAGGATGATGCCGCCGAAGAAGAGCAGTAGCAGAAACACGTTGAAGTAGCCGTAGGCTCCCGAGAAGAAGCCATACTCATCGGATGTCCAGCCGAGACCCAGTCCGCCGTCTTCCTTGGCAGCCGTAAGCAGCGGCTCAAGGGGCGACATCACGTCGGTGAAGAAGTAGCCGAACATCATCGTGAGGCTCACGATGACCAGGGTTGTCCAGCGAGCTGCTTTGGAGTCGCTGAGCTTTTGTCTGATTTCTTGTGTCATTGTCTTTGTATGTTTGTGTCGTTTATTTCTTCAGCCATTTATCAAGCCATCCGAAGAAGGTGCGCTGCCAGAGTATGCCGTTCTGAGGCTTCAATACCCAGTGGTTCTCGTCGGGGAAGATGAGCAGCTCGGCAGGTATGCCCCTCATGCGGGCGGCGTTGAAAGCTCCCATGCCCTGATTGTAGTTGATGCGGTAGTCCTTCTCGCCGTGTATGCAGAGAATGGGCGTGTCCCACTTGTCCACGAACTTATGGGGCGAGTTGTCGTAGGTCTTCTTGGCATTGGCCGTGAGCGGTTTGTTCCAGAAGGCATCCTCATACTCCCAGTTGCTGAACCACGCCTCCTCGGTGTCGGTATACATTGACTCAAGGTTGAAAGCACCGTCGTGGGAGATGAAACACTTGAAGCGCTTGTCGTGATGGCCGGCGAGATAATAGACACTGAAGCCGCCGAAGCTGGCTCCCACCGCACCGAGACGGTCTTTGTCAACAAAGGGCAGATTGGCCGCAGCGTCGTCGATGGCCGAGAGGTAGTCGTCCATGCACTGGCCTGTCCAGTCGCCGCTGATTTGCTCGTTCCACTCACTGCCGAAGCCGGGCAGTCCGCGACGGTTGGGCAGCACGACCACATAGCCGTTGGCAGCCATTATCTGTATGTTCCACCGGTAGCTCCAGAACTGGCTTACGGGACTTTGCGGACCACCTTCGCAGAAGAGCAGCGTAGGATACTTCTTGTTCTCGTCGAAATGTGATGGCAGCATTATCCAGCAGAGCATGTCCTTGCCGTCGGTGGTCTTCACCCACCGCTGCTGCACCTTGCCGAGCGCAAGCTGGTCAAGTATGTGCTTGTTCTCAAAGGTAATTTGCTCCACCTTTGTCTTCTTCACGTCCTTGCCCGGCGTAACGATAAAGATGTCGGTTGGTGCCGACATGCTCTGACGCATGGCCAACAGCTTGCCGCCGTTGTTGGCAGGGGCTATCGAAACGAAGTCGTTCCATGAGTCAGTCAGTTGTCGCACCTCGCCGTTGAGATTGGTCTGATACATATTGACACAGCCATGCCATACGCCGATGAACGACAGTGTCTTGGAGTCTGCGCTCCAGCAAAATGCATCCACATTGGAGTCGAAGCTCTCGGTGATGTACTTCTTCTTGCCTGTACTTAGTTCATAGACACAGAGGCGGTTGCGGTCAGACTCGTAGCCGTCGCGCGCCATGCTCTGCCAAGCGATATACTTGCCGTCGGGCGAGAACTGCGGATTTGTGTCATAGCCGGGGTTGTTTTTAAGGTTTGCCTCGCTGTTCACAGCCTGGTCTTTCATGGTGTGAGTCGGGTCAACAGCCACTTCCTTGTAACCATCGGGCTTGCAGAGGTTGCGAGTCTGGCGTGTAAGAGTATTATAAAGGTATATGTCGGCGTCGGTCGATATGGCATAGTCCACGCCGGTCTTCTTGCGGCAGGTGTAGGCCACGGTCTTTGAGTCAGTGCTCCAGTTTATCTGCTCCATGCCGCCAAAGGGCGCAAGCGGTGCTTCATAGGGTTCGCCCTTCATTATGTCCTCGCCCTCGCCGATGCCGCTGGCAGTCACGTCGGCAACGAAGGGATGCTGTATGCTTTCAACGTAGTGGTCCCAGTGGCGGTAGTTGAGGTCTATGACGAGTCGTCCGCTGGCCTTTGGCAGATCGTCGGGGTTCTTCAGAATGATGTCGTTGTAGGGCAGCGACTTCACGAGCACCACCTTCTTGCCGTCGGGAGAAAACTTGAAGCCGTCTATGCCCGTCTTGTCGTCGGTGAGCTTCGTGCGGTTTGTGCCGTCGGGGTTCATCGCCCACAATTGTCCGTCAGCCAGATAAGCTATGCGCTTGCCCGACTCAATCCATGTGGGATCGGTTTCCGACGCAGCACTGGTGGTGAGTTGGCGGTTGCCCTTGCCGTTGGCGCCAACCACGCAAATCACCTGGTGGCTCTTGTTCTCCTTCACACTGTAATAGCCCACTTGATAGACTATCGTCTTGCCGTCGGGCGAAGCCTCGGCTGCTGCTATGCGCCCCATCGCCCACAGTGCCTCGGGGGTCATCAGGTCGCTCTTCAGCGTAATGTTGCTCTTGCCTATAACCGCAGTTTCACTCTGTGCCACGGCACTACCTCCCATTGAAAGCAGGGCGGCAGTAGCTATTGTTGTCATCTTGTTCATTGTTATTGTTATTTGCTTTTGTTATATGGCACAAAAGAAGCACGGAAACACGCTGTGAAATTCCTTAGTTATGATTTTCAGGATATTCCTATACCGTGTTTCCGTGCCTCCCGTATATCTGTTGACAAAGTATGTTTTATCGTTTGTTGTTCATCCGCTCACGCTGCTTGCGCAGTTCTTCGGCTTCGCGCTGCATGGCTTCAAGCCTTGCGGCCAGTCCGCTCGTCTTCCTTGGCTTGCCCTGGTTCTCCTTGTAGCGAGCCTCCAGTATGGCCAGCAGCTTGGCGTCGTTGGTGGTCTTGCGCAACAGCCACATGATGGCCGCGCTGAAGAACAGCGACACGAAATAGTAGAAGTTGAGTCCTGCCGAGTAGTCGTTGAACATGAAGAAGAACATCAGCGGCATGAGATACATCATCCACTGCATCATCTTCATCTGCTCGGCCTGCTGTCCCACCATCTGGTCGCGCTGCTGGCGCATGGTGAGCATGGTGTAGAGCACGTTGGTAGCACAGAACAATATACAGGTAAGGCTCAGGTGGTCGCCAATGAGCCACAGGTTAGTGCCCCACTCCACTATCGGGTCGTAGGTTGACAAGTCCTTTATCCACAGGAAACTCTCGCCGCGCAACTGTATGGCGTTAGGCACAAAGTTGAACATGGCAATCCAGATGGGCATCTGTATGAGCATGGGCAGACATCCGCTCAGCGGACTCACACCATACTGCGAGTAGAGGTTCATCATGGCCTGCTGCTTCATCATCTGGTCTTCGGGCTTGTCATACTGCTTTGTGGCCTCGTCCAATTTGGGTTTGAGCACGCGCATCTTGGCACTGCTCATGTAGCTCTTCTTCACCAGCGGATAGGTGATGAACTTCAGCAGCATGGTTATCAGTATGAGCACCACGCCCATGTTGAAGCCAAGGCTCGTGAGCCAGTCAAACACGTAGATGGTAAACCAACGGTTGATGATGCGGAACAGCGGCCAACCGAGATACACCAAGCGTTGCAGTTCGAGGTCTTTGCCGAACTTGCTTTCCTCCTCAATCTTATTCAGCAGACGGAAGTCGTTTGGCCCGATATACATCTCAAACTCCGAGGGACGTGCTCCCGTGGGGTCGAAGAAGGTCTTCATCTTGGCCTCATAGTGCTTCAGATAGCCAGAGCCTTTGGCCTGCGGTATGCTTGTCATTTGGGAGTTGGCGGCAATATCGTCCTTGCTTATCAGCACTGCACTGAAGAACTGGTTCTTGAAAGCCACCCAGTCAAGCTGCTTGTCGATGGTCTCGTCAATCTTCTCCGAAGTCTCGTTGAGATAGTCTGTACCACCGTTCTTCTCCTTGTATGTAAGCGAGGCGTAGCGGTTTTCAAAAGTAAAACCTTTCTCCTGCTGACGGCAGTTCTCGTTCCAAACGATGTCCATGTCCTTGCAGTTGGGCGCAAATACGCCTGACAAACCCTGCGCCCTGAGCGACATGTGGAGCATATAGTCAGCTCCGAGAGTATAGTCGATGCTCAGCGAACCGCCATTTCCTGCGTCAGCAGTCATGGTGACGGTGCTGTCAGTCTGGTTCGACGGAGTGAAGAACAAGTCGTTGGTGATTATGTTGATATCCTTTCCGGCCAACATAAAGTTGAGGTTCTGGTCTTTGCCGCTGAAGAGCGTCACGCCATCGGCACCGTCCTTGTCCTTGAAGTCCAGTATTCTGGCTTGCCTTACAACACCGCCCTTGGTGTCAAGCGTAAGCTCCACCTTGCTGTTGCGCAGCACTATCTGTTGGTTTGTGCCTGTCAGAGCCTTATGAAACAGAGCCGTGGTATCGTCCATTGCCGCTGCGATAGCCTGCGCCCTCTTCGCCGTTGCTTCGGCTTCCTGTGTCTTTTCGGCGTTTTCCTTTATGGCCGTGGATATTGAGTCCTGTTTGCGTTGTGCTGCCAAGTCGGCTTCTGACGGCTGATTGAGCCACATATAGCCGAAAAGCACTGCGGCCATGAGCAAAAAGCCTATTGCTGTGTTCTTGTTCATTTCTGTCTGGAATGATTATTTTTTCTCGTTGGCGATGGCTGTCTTTATGAAATCAAGGAACAACGGATGTGGTTTGAGCACCGTGCTTTGATATTCAGGATGGAACTGCGTTCCTATGTACCACTTCAGTCCGGGTATTTCAACTATCTCCACAAGGTCGCTCTCCGGGTTGCGGCCTACGCACTGCATGCCATTACGTTCAAACTCTGTTTGGAACGAGCTGTTGAACTCATAGCGGTGGCGGTGGCGTTCCTGTATGTGCTCCTTATTATATATATTGAACGCGCGCGAACCTTGTTTCAATACACACTCGTAAGCACCGAGACGCATCGTGCCGCCCATGTCGGTGATGTTCTTCTGCTCCTCCATGATGTCTATCACGTTGTGCTCCGTGGCGTTGTCCATCTCGCGGCTGTTGGCGTCGGCATAACCGAGCACGTTGCGGGCAAACTCAATCACCATCATCTGCATACCGAGACAGATACCGAACGTGGGAATGTCGTGGGTACGGGTATAGTGGGCGGCAACAATCTTGCCCTCAATGCCGCGCTGTCCGAAACCGGGGCATATAACAATGCCGTCCTGTCCGGCCAACTTCTCGGCAACATTCTCTTCTGTCAACTTCTCCGAATTGATGAATGTGAGTACAGTCTTGCGGTCATTGTATGTGCCGGCTTGTGACAGACTCTCGCGTATGCTCTTGTAGGCATCCTGCAAGTCATACTTGCCCACCAGTCCGATGTGTACCTC
>CAVHML010000102.1:0-8635 GCA_963636905.1 bacterium | reverse complement strand
TAAAGAGATTGGTTTCCCGTATTGAAAACGGATGATTTGCCCGATAAAAAAGATTGGCTTGTCCGATAAACAGGGTCAGTATTTTCTGAAATACAGGCGCAGTGTAGGGGTTTCGAGCACCATTTTGTCGCTGCTGAGTGCCTTTATGCCGAAGTGTTCCCCAAGGTTGTTTATGCCGAGTGGGGCGAGCATTGCGGCATCTGTCACCTTTATATCCGACAAGTCCCGGTTGTTTATGTACGGATCGGACAGTAACAGCGAGTCACCAGTGTTGTTGAACCTGAAAAGCACCTGTGTTTCTTTGTTTCTGGCTTCGAGCAACCGGTGCTGGACAGCCCAGAAGACATGGCTGCCGCGCATGTCTGCGGATGCTCCTGTGGCCAGTGAGTCAAGCGAATACAGCTGCCACAGACCGTCAAGTTTGCCGTTGTCCGACGTTTCCAGTGTACACGAGCCGAGCATTGCGGCCAGTGCCATGATGTAAACAAGCCTTTTCATTTGTTTTTCCCTTTCAGATTTAGCAGTCCTTGCTTAGCTATGGTTATCTGCAGTCCGTAGTTGTTGCCGTGAATGGTTCCCAAGTCCATGCCGTAGGCGGCCTTTATGCTCCATCCCTTGGTCTTTCCGTAGTCGGGAAACGTATAGACGGCTTCCGCCATCATGCTGAAACTCTCCTTCGGATTGTTGTATGGCTCTTCGTAAGTGCCGAACCCTTTTTGCCAACTGGCCAGCATACGGTAGCGAAGCTGCTCTGTGGGGTTGCCGCTCACGCCGAGATGGAAGGCGTAGAAGCGGTTGTTCTTCACCTTGATGTATCCGTCGTCGTTGTAAAGGGGCGAGAGGTAGAGCGGATTGCCCATCACCTGACCCCAATGTTGCCACCCTGTGAATATGCTGTGGTTGTAATAGTTGTCCAAACCGCCGATATGGTCGGAGATATTGCTGGTGTGGTCGTGGTAAATAGGGCCGCTCTGATACTTGGTGTACAGGTATTCAAACACTATGTCGTTGATTAAGCGGTTGTATTTCAGCTTCAGCTCCGCTCCAAGCATCATGTCTTTCAGACTGTACATCAGGTATTTTCTGTTTTTCTTGACGTTCCACTCCTCTCCTTGGCCGTATCCGTTGTAGTCAAGCAGGAACATGGCGGAGTGATCCTCAAAGAAATGGTCGCCATACAGGCCGAGATACCATGAGTCATAGTCGAAGTTGAGTCTGAAAAGCCAGCTTCCGAGCTGGTTGCCGGCAATGTTTTGGTAGGCGTTCTCGGTAGCATCCGACCCTCCGGGCCAGAATGCGTCCCAAAAAGCTCTCGCTCCGCTGCCGTTATCCACCACATTGTATGCCCCTCCCTCGGCACTTACGTTGTATGAGGTGCCGCCAAACTGTGTGCCCATCTCCAGTCCAAGCTCCAAAGACACGGGGTAGAAGCGGTGCACATTGCCTATTCTTATGTAGCCGGCCTTGCTGTGGTACAGCGTGTTCCGGGTGTATTTGCTGTTTCTCCCGGTGAAATCCGTCTGCCAGTTGTCGTCCGTGGTCTTACCAAAGGCCAAGTGACCCTTCAGACCGAGCCACCCTTTGGTCAGCGGAACGTCCCAATAGTCGGGTAGGGCGATGCGTACTTGCGGCACGGGGCGTGCGTTTGTGCCGAGAGTCTGCGACCCACTGCTCAGCTCACTGTTCTTTAATTCCATGTCAAACTGCTTGCTGCCTACGGTAAGTGTGCCTTTCAGCCACCGTCCCTCGGCGTACAGCTGCTGCACAATGGCCGTGCTCGTGTAGCCAAAAGCGGCTGCCACGTCTATTCCATAGCCGAGATCCCATTTCTTTTCCGTCACATCAGCATCCAAGGGATGCCATGCTGCGGCTCTGACGTAACCGTTCCGTGTGTCGAGAGAGCTTAGTCCGTATTTGTTGGCGTTGAGCCACAGCGGCGTGTGGTCGCCTTTTGTGCCGGAAACCTGCGCCGAAACCTCGTAAAGGAGTGCGCCTGACGGTATTCCGTCCTCGTATTCTTCCGGCTGTGCAGCCGCTTCAAGTGTCGCAAGTGCGGCGAACACCGCTATTGCCAGTTGTGTTTTCCGCATGTTTAATGTGCCGTTTTGTAGGTTTTGCCGCCCACCTTTATTATATATATGCCTGACGGCAGGGCGCTCAAGTCAGGCTTTTCGCCTGTCTGATTGCCTATAAGCGTGCCCGAAAGGGTGTATATGCTCATGCATTCCGCGTGTTTGGCATCCTTGGCAGCGTCTATTCCCGACGGCTGCCGCACCGTAAACGTGACCGAACCGGCCTCGCCGTTCTCGTCACACAGGGGGTGCCATGTGCCGTCTGCCTCTGCTGCGTAATATACATAGGCATTATACGTGGCTCCGGGGGTCAGGTCGCTGCACGCGCCGGCGAACGTTACGATTGCGGAGTCGCCCTTTACGATGTCCAACTGGGTGTAAAGACTGCCAACAATGTTCTCTCCTTCATCGAAAATGTATGCGGCGAGCTGGCCGTTATACCCGTCTCTGTTGCATTTCACCACCGCTTTCAGTTGCAGATGCTCCGGGTCAACGCCGCCGTCCTGCCTGTCTATTGTAAGCGGACGGGCGAGTGAGAGAAGGTCTGGCTGCCTTTCTTCCACCGTAAATCTGTAGGCTTTGCTTATTATTTGGTTGTCATAGCTCATAATACCGATGATGTATTGTGCCGCACTGTCCGGGGCTGTACACTCTATCGTAACCGTTTGCTTGCCGCCGTCGGCCAGGTTGACCCTCGTCTGTCCCATTGTTCCGAGAACATTTCCACTGTTGGCATCGGCATACACGACCTTTATCAGTGCGTTATAGTCGCCTCCGGCACACTCAACGTCGGCGGCAATGCCGAACTTGCTGCCGGCATAGGGCGTTGCAGTGGCCGCGTAGGAGGTGACAGTGACCGTACCTGTGGGCACCATTGCCACGGTTACGGACGCGCTGTCGCCGAAACTTTCATATCCGCCGTCGGCTTCCCGTATCGCAAAGAGGGTGTATTCGCCGGCTTCCGGGGCGGTTATCCTTACGGAAAAGTCCTGTTCTTCGCCGGCAGAGAGGTTGCAATAGAACGTGTTGTAGGCATATATGGTGTCGTTCCTTACCAGTCCCAAGAGCAAAGTGCCGCCGTATTCGCTGTCAGAGCAGGCGATTTTCACGCCACAGTGGAAGTCCTTTCCCTCAAAGATGTCGCCTTCCGACGTGACAGCCACGCCGGTTGCGTCTATTGAACCCAGCCTGTTTGCCGTGTCACCGAACGTGATGGAGTCGCCCTTTACCGTGGCTACAAACGAAAACACGCCGTCTTTCTGCAAGTGGCTCATGTCGTACCACTTGCCGGAGGCCTCGTCGCGGTATGCCGGATAGACCCCATACGTGCCGTTCTCCTTGGGAAATGACGACAAACCGACGGTGAAAACGCTGTCAAGTGCGCTTTCGTAATACTTCAGCGACAGGGTGGTGGAGGACGGGACATAGACTGTGCTGCCATCACTGCCCACTATCTTTACGCCAAAGGTGGCGTTGATAGGGTTGAAGCCCAAAGACCCGAAGTTGTCGGCCGCGCTCCCGATTGTCGCCGAGCCTGTCCGCAGAGCCTTTCGGGGCGTTATGCTTATCGGATTGTCAAAGACTATGTTCGGAACTGCCTCCTTTGCGTCGCGCTGCATGCCGATAATCACCTCTTGATCCAGGGCATAGCCGTCGGAACTGCCGCCCGCGCCCTGCCGGCTGCCCGGGTCAAGCACCGTAAGGAGGAAGTTGCCGTCGCAATAGCCGCCCCATCCCCAGTTAATGTGGAAGTATCCGTTGCCGCTGTAGCCGTCACACACAAAGGCGTGGCCGCTTCCTTTATTGTAACCGCAGAAGTAAACGGGGCGCGATGCGGCCAATTCGCCGTAAATCATCCCGTCCCACTCGTCCTTACTGTAATAGAAGCGCTGGTGGTACGACGCTCCGTTGGCGTAACCCATGTTGTAGGCCAGTCCCGGCACTCCGGTGTAGTTGTTTGAACCGCTCGATGCCGGCGAGTACTGCATCTTCAGGGCATAGCCGATGTCGGCCATAAGCAGTGCGACTGCATCCTTTGACTCCTGTGAACTGTTCTCGTCGTAGGTGTCAGTCATTGCGTCGTAGTTGTAAACGCTGCCGCTGAAGTCTCTGACCAGTGTGGTGTCGCCGGCTTCCCAGCGGTATGAGATAGTCCCGGCGCCCTGTTCCGGCCAGCGGTGATGGCGCATTATCTGCGCAAGGGCGGTGGCCATGCATCCCGTAACGCTGTGTTCGCCCTTCAGTTCGGGGCACATGTTGTTGTAGGGAGCCGTCTGGTTCCACTTGGCCGTCACGAGCGGCTCTATCGGAGCGAAGTCCCGGCCACCGGAACTGCCGCTGCGGGCGAGCCTTAGTCCGCCGCTTTGCTTGGGCAATTTGGCCGCCTGTTCCACCTGACGGTCGTATTCGCCGAGCCACCACCGCACGTTTTCGGGCAGCCGGTCGGCCTCAAAAGCCCCGCAATCCGAGTATCCGAGCACCGCACTTGCCACGTTGTCGTCGGCAGCCACAAGGACAAAGCCCCCGTCCTTGCCGATATTGTAGGCGTAATAGCCCTTTGTGGCGGCGGCAAGGCTCAATTTCGTACCTTCGGCCCGCGCTTTCCGCATCCGGCTGTCGCCCGTTATGAACTTTGAAGCGATGCCGCGGGCAGCGTCTTCCGTTATGTTGCCGGCCAAAACCTGGATGGCAAACAGGGCGAACAGCCCGAATTGCAGTAGTCGTTTATTCATATTTATGTATATAAAGCGGTGAGCAAACCTTCATTTTCTCTCCTGCGGGCATCGCTCGGAAGCCCTCAAAGCACTCCGGCACCGGCCTTTCGGCGCAACGGATGCCGCATTTCCATTCAGCTTATCTTATGCAAAGATAATGCAAACGAGTGCAATGAAAGCTCGCTTTCATATTGCCGAGTGCAGCTTATCTTATGCAAAGATAATGCAAACGAGTGCAATGAAAGCTCGCTTTCATATTGCCGAGTGCAGCTTATCTTATGCAAAGATAATGCAAACGAGTGCAATGAAAGCTCGCTTTCATATTGCCGAGTGCAGCTTATCTTATGCAAAGATAATGCAAACGAGTGCAATGAAAGCTCGCTTTCATATTGCCGAGTGCAGCTTATCTTATGCAAAGGTAATGTATTCGTTCCTTAAAAAAGAAGAAAACGTCGGTATTTTTACAGTCGCCGGATGCCTTGCGCACCCCAAAAGCCACGTCTTGCAACACCCAAATCCGCACTTTTGCAAGTCTCTGACAGCCAGTTGTTTGCAAAAGTGGCCTATTTACGGGTCGTAGATGCACCATCTACGGGTCGTAAGTGCGGCATCTACGGGTCGTAAGTGTGGCATCTACGATGCGCAACCCGGCAGACTGGAAATGCAGGGCGGCGGTTGGGGAGCACGTTCTGTATGCCTTAATCGACAAATACCGTATCAACAGCGTGATTTTATGGTTCAATAACGATGATAGTACGCCTATTGGCGATAATTGTACATACAAATTACGCTGCATAACTATATTTGTGGCAGATAAAAACACAACCTGCATACAAGAAAACGACAACCTATTGTCAACTAACAACTATATTTTATGTAACTAACGTTCTTTATCAACTATTCAGGGGGCAGTGATGCGGCGATGCACCGCTGCCCGCAACTTCAGGACAGGGCAACAAGGATGGAACGTACCTGTCATTTCAAGGGCAGCAACCGCCGGTACACAGGCGGGGGATTGCCGGAATGAAAGAAGTAGTCGGGATAACTCCATTCTGGAGAAGGCCATCCATCGGCCCCAAGTTTTTGACAAAAGAGGTGCATCCCCACTTTTCCCGTTTAGGGGATGCACCCCTTTGCTTTTCAAAGGCAACGGGAACGGACTCCAAAGGACAGGGAAAAGGGCGCAGAAGCATGAGAAAAAGAGTTATAAAGGCATAGGGAAACACAAGTAAAACAGCAACGTATGAACAAGACACTCACCGCATTACAGACCACACTTGCAGCATTGCTGCCCGCAATGCTTGCGTTTCTGCCCGCAAAGGCACAGGCTCCGATGGACGGAGGCGTGTGGAAAGACAACCAAGGGACGCACATCAACGCCCACGGAGGCAACATCCTGAACTACAAAGGCACGTACTACTGGTATGGCGAGAGCCGCTCCAACGGCGGAAAACCGTACAGTTCGCTCGGCGTAAGCTGCTACACGTCGAAAAATCTTAAGGACTGGACCAACCGCGGACTGGTGCTTGCCGTGTCTGAAGAGCCGGGCAGCGACATCGAGGGCGGCTGTATCATAGAGCGGCCAAAGGTGGTTTACAACCAAAAGACGCGCAAATTCGTGATGTGGTTCCACCTTGAGCTGAAGGGACAGGGCTACGGAGCGGCACGAGCCGGGCTTGCCGTGAGCGAAAACCCGTTAGGCCCGTTCCGCATGGTGCGCTCCGGGCGTGTGAATGCCGGCCGTTATCCCATCGGATTCTGCCTGCCTGACACCACAGACCTGCGCCAACAGCTGCTCCGTCCAGAGACCCGTGAGTGGTGGACACCCGAGTGGCGCAAGCAGATAGAGCGCGGGATGTTCTTCATGCGCGACCTTGACGGCGGACAGATGGCGCGCGACATGACCATCTACATCGATGACGACGGCAAAGCCTACCACATATTCTCGTCGGAGGACAACCTTACGCTGCAAATAGCCCAACTCACCGACGACTACATGAGCCATAACGGGTGCTTTGTGCGCGTTGCGCCAGGCGGACAGAACGAGGCGCCAACCATATTCAAGCATAACGACGGCACCTACTGGATGATTACCAGCGGATGTACGGGCTGGGCACCCAACGCGGCACGCCTGATGAAGGCCAAAAACATATTGGGTCCGTGGGAGCAACTGCCAAACCCGTGCCGTGGCAACGGTGCTGACAAGACCTTCGGGGCGCAGGGTACATATATATATAAGGTGGAGACCGAGGCGCAAAGGCGGATGTTCGGCGGCGCAGACTACGTGTTCATGGCCGATATCTGGAAGCCCGACAGCCTTGGAGACAGCCGCCACCTGTGGATTCCGATAACCTTTGAGGACGGAAAGCCGACCTTGAGAAGGTGACAGGCAGTAGAGGAGATGCCTTTGTCGGCGGTGTAAAGACACCAAAGTGCGGCTTGTAGTTGTGTAAAGCCTATCTGTTTCCGGCCTATCCTTTGTATTCGCTTTCCGGCTCTGCGGCCATCATTGTCTCCTCTTCCGTCTGTTCGTAACGCCGGGGCTTGTGGTTTTCGATAAAAATGCGGTTGAGGGTGTATGCCAATGACTGTAGAGTCCGCTCCCTCACCTTGGGTTTCAGCTGACACTCCCAGACTGTGATGCAGTGCCAGCCCATGCTTGCCAGCTTGCGTTGCTCCTCTTTGTCACGGACTCGGTTGCGTTCTATCTTCGACTGCCAGAAGTCTGTACGGCTCTTGGGCATTACGAAGTTCTTGCAGCCTTCATGCCCGTGCCAGAAGCAGCCGTTGACGAAGATGACCGTGCGGTATTTGCGCATCACTATGTCGGGATGACCCGGCAGCCGGGGATGGTTCAGCCTGTAGCGGTAGCCGTGGGCAAACAGATAGCGGCGCACCAAAAGTTCGGGCTTGGTGTCCTTGCTGTGTATGGATGCCATACAGTGATGCCGCTGTGAAGGTGTAAGTTTGTCCATCCCTATACCTTATTATAATAAGCAGGTGTTCAAAATTATCCGTATGTATTTATGGGTCAGCAAGTGTCTGTTATACTTTGACAAATAATTATGAACACCTACTTAATGTGGACTCTTACCAAGATTTGCCCAGCAGTTGGCGGGCGTATTCGATGATGGTGTCAACGCCGCGCACCACGTCGTCCTGCGACAACTGGCACTCATGGTCGGGAGCTATGCCAAACTCGGTTGACTGGCGGTCGCGGTCGTACATGGGACATGCCGAGAACCTGACCACCCAGCCGTTTGGCAGCGAACTCGTGAACGGCAGTCCGGCACCTCCGCCGGTGCGGTCGCCCACCACTTTCACCCGTGGAGAGCATTTCATGTACTTCACGAACTCGTTGGCTGCGCTATACACCTGCCTGTTAGTGAGCACGCATACGCGTTTGTGCCACCTTACATTTGATGACGGCTTCAGCCGCTGCTCTTCCATAGCCGAGAAATCGCTGTGGCCGGTGCCGGTCTTGTGCTGAATGTAGCCCACGAGCGTCTCGTCGTCGATGAAGCGCGCGGCCAGCCGCTCGGCGGTGGTGAGGTTGCCGCCGCCGTTGTTGCGTATGTCGATAATCAGCCCTCGGCAGAGCATCATGTGGCTTAGTGCTTGGTCCAGATTGCCCTCGCCGATGGGCGTGTTGAAGCTTTCGCAGTATATGTAGCCGATGTTGTCGTCGAGCACGCGGTATTTCAGTCCCGAAGCAATCTTGTAGTCGGTGCCGAGATAGCGGCGGTTGAGCGTGTCGCTGAAGTTCGACGGATAGTTCTCATACCAGCTCCAGTAGCGCGAGAAGTCAGCCGAACGCGATAGGTTCACGTGCCCGTCGCGCAGCTCGGC
>CAVHML010000101.1:0-8645 GCA_963636905.1 bacterium | reverse complement strand
TGTCCAGAGGATTTAGAGTGTCGCCTGTGTGGCCACCGATGGTTCCCCTGATGCCGGAAATGGATTTTATTAGTGTCATAAAGCGTTATTTTCCACGTTGAAGATTGTTGCTTTTCCTTATGGAAAGCGTTGTTTTTTCCTTTGAAAATCGTTGCACTCCCGTTGGGAAAGCGTTTATTTTTCCCTTTGATATGTTATGATATAATAGCAGGGATAGACGCTTGACGAGGCGTAGGCCTGACCTTGCGTGTGCGGAACGATGAGTTTCACCATGGCTATCTCGCCGTCCGGGTCGCTCTGACGACCCAGGTTTATGTATGCCAACGGCACAAGCCAGCCCGTGGGAACGGAGGCTGAGCCATACGTACTGTACATTGTTCCGCCGTCAAACCGCCCCGTGTAGCTGCTGCCCGTCCGGGTTACGGTCATTTTCTCGTAGTTTCGCGACTCGTCATCGTTGCGTGTCTGCAGCGTTTTGTCCAGTATGTTGTACTCAACGTACCGGCAGAGGATGTTCACCGACTTGTTTTCTTCAAGCGGAGAGCCGCATCCCCGGCGTACTATCTGCATATACACTCCGCTATTGTTGAGATAGACGAACTCACGCTTCTCCACGCTGGTCGAATCTCCTTGGTTATGGAATTGTTCCTCGCCGATTACCGTGATGGAAGAGTCGTTTATGAACGTGCTGATGGCATTGCGTTCCTTCTCTTTCTTGTCGCCATAGGTCTCGTAGTCGTCACATGACGCAAACAGAGACGCGGCCAAGAGTGCCCAAAGAGGCCACACCTTATAATATTTCATGCTTATTGATGTTGTCAGTCTTGTTGTTTTGTTATGGCAAAATTACTAAAAAAGAGACTGTCTGCCCTTAATGTTACGTTACTTTAACGTGTTTTCAAAGTGAAGTATTGCCTTTTTGGTCACTTCAATGGCCTCTTCCATGCTGCAATGCAGCCTTCCGCCCGACGCATTGAGGTGTCCGCCACCGTTAAAGAACGCCTCCGCCACCTTGTTGCACGGGAAATCGTCCACACTGCGCAGACTTACCCATATTGTATTGTCTCGTTCAGTGTCTTCACGCAGCGAAATGGACAGCTTTATGCCCTTTATTTGCAGCGGCATGTTGACCAGTCCCTCCGCGTCACCCTTTATGAAATGGAAGCGGCGCAGGTCTTTCCGGGTCAGGGAGAAGTAGGCTGCATGGCGTTTCTTGTCCACTTCGAGCTGCCGGTAGAGCACATAGCCGGTCAGACGCATGCGGTTTTCGCTGTAATTGTTATAGACATTGCGGTAAATCTTGTCCTTGTCGATGCCTTTTGTCAGCAGCATGCTTATGACAAAGAATATCTCCGCGCGCGTACTATTATAAGTAAAGCCCCCTGTGTCGGTCATCATTCCGCAGTAGATGGGCACTGCAAACTTGCGGTCAAGCCGTTCAAAGCCTCCCGACTGCCACACTATGCCGAATATCAGTTCGCACGTGGAGCTGTAGTCGGGGCGTGATATGAGCAAAGAGCACTCCATGTCGGGGTTCGGGTGGTGGTCTATCATCACCTTGTCGGCCTTTGAAGCCACGATACTGCCGGCCATGGCGTCGGTACGGCTGGGGGTGTTGAAGTCAAGACAGAACAACAGGCCGCATTCGCGCAGCATTTCGTCGGCCTTTTCCCTGTGTTTGTCATAGCGGACTATGCGGTTGGTGTCGGGAAGCCATTGCAGGAAGTCGGGATATTGGTCGGGCACGATCACCACAGGCTCCTTTCCCAGCAGCCGGAGGTACTCCGCCCATCCGAGACACGCCCCCACAGCGTCGCCGTCGGGGTTTACATGGCAGCAAACCACTATCTTTTCGTTGTCGGCGATGAGCGTTTTCAGCCTTTCAAGCTCCGCGCCTGTCAGTATATCTTTCAGCATAACGGGCACAAAGGTAGCACTATTTGGCCAAACGGCAAAGGATTTTACACAAACGGCAAAGGATATGCGGTCGAACAGGCGGCTGGTTTCATATCGAATACTTTTGCTTGCGCTTCACCGCCTTGTGCGGAACGAGTCCCGAAGCGCCGCCTCCCGGAGTCCTCACGCCCTGGTATGACCGCCATCGCTGCCTGATTTTATGCACGTAGTCCACCGTTTCGCTTCCGCGCATATAGCCGTTTCTGACCACAGGGTCGCGGTAATAGGCCGGAGAGGCCAGCCTCAGCACATACTGCGACACCTCTTCCCACCGCTTGGGGTTGCCTCCGTGTTTGGAAGTCAGGGCCATGGCGTCGCGGATGTGGTGGTAGCCGCCGTTATAGCTTGCCAGCACGAAGTTGATGCGCTCGTTGCGGTCGGCTATGTCGGCGAATTTCCCCTCCAGCATGGCCAGATAGCGCGACGCGGCGGCTATGTTGCTCTCCGGGTCGTGTATCTGTGACATCGACAAACCGAGCGTTTCGGCCGTCGAAGGCATTATCTGCATCAGTCCGCACGCCCCTGCCCACGACTTGGCCTGCGGGTCAAAGGTCGATTCCTGGTAACATTGCGCCGCCATAAGCCGCCAGTCCCAGCGTATTTGGCGGCTATAGGCTATGAACAAGCCGTCGTAGCGCGATATTACCCCACCCTTGCGGTTGAGCATCGGGGCATATATCCTGCGTCTGACGCTCTTTGCGCTCAGCAGGAACGCCTCTTCCTTGGTCACTTCGGCCAGCATCGATGGGTTGTACCACTCGTTTATGGCCTCGGCCAACTGCGGTTTTCCGCTTCCCACAATCCAATGCACTGCCGAACTGTCGTTCATGGCTCCGCAGAAGGTCAGTTGCTTCACGCTGTCGCCAAGGGCTGTGAGGCTTTTCCTGTCCATCGGCATGGCTATAACGTCGCCGTCGCCGCGCCAAAGCCGCCTCACCATGTCAGCCGTGTCGCGGCACACCTCCACGCGGAGGCTCACTCCCACCCTTTCGGCAAACCGCTGGCACAGCATATACTGCCGCCCCAGCGCCCGTCCATGGTAGTCATAGTAGGTGTCGGGGCCGCTCAGAGTGAGCATAATCAGTTCGCCGTTGGCCACTATCTGCTCCAGGTCGAACCCGGAAGACGACGGCACGCTGTCGGCAACCTCGCCCCACGGGGCGCTTGTCTTTTCCTGTTTTCCGCCGCCACAGGCCGCCACGGCCACAACAACGGCCAGCAGCGGCAACAGAACCCCTACCCTACAGGCAGTCCTGCACACCGTTGGAAGGTGAAATAAACGCTTGTTGTATGCTATAACACAAGTCACTGGCTGTCACACTGTTACAATTCTCTCTGAAAAACCGCCCGTTTACGCACCGTAAACCGCCCGTTTGCGACCCCTAAACAGGCCGTTTACGGACACTAACCCGGCCTTTTGCGGACAGTACACCGCCCGGTTGCGGCTGGAAGGTCTGCCCTCCCCAAGTCCGCCAATGCTTACTTTCCGGCTGTAAAACGGCTCTTCAGGCTGCAAAAGTACACATTTTCTTGCATATAAGTTTTAATTTAAGTAATTTTGCCGGGCACAAATACACCAAACAACCAATCGATATGTTACGAATAGCTGTCCAATCCAAAGGCCGTCTCTACGAGGATACGATGAACCTACTGGCCGAGGCCGACATAAAAATCAGTGCATCCAAGCGCACTCTCCTGGTACAATCCACCAACTTTCCCTTAGAGGTACTCTACCTGAGAGACGACGACATACCGCAAAGTGTGGCAAGTGGCGTGGCCGACCTTGGGGTTGTGGGCGAAAACGAGTTCGTCGAGCGCGGCGAAGACGCCGAGATTGTGTCACGACTCGGCTTCAGCAAATGCCGGTTGTCGCTCGCCATACCCAAAGAGATTGACTATCACGGCCTTGAATGGTTCAACGGCAAGAAGATAGCCACGTCCTATCCCAACATACTCAAGTCGTTTATGGAGAGCAAAGGCATTGGTACAAACATCCATATCATAACGGGAAGCGTTGAAATATCGCCCGGTATCGGACTCTCGGACGGCATCTTCGACATCGTGAGCAGCGGCTCCACGCTCGTCAGCAACAACCTCCGCGAAGTGGAAGTGGTCATGCGGAGCGAAGCATTGCTCATTGCCAACAAGAGTATGGATGCGGAAAAGCGCAGGATAATGGACGATATGCTCTTCAGATTCGAGGCGGTTCGCAGTGCCGAAGACAAGAAGTACGTGCGCATGAACGTGCCCAAGGCGCGCCTGGACGACATTATCAGTGTGCTGCCCGGCCTGAAAAGCCCCACAATCATACCGCTTGCCGACAGCGAATGGTGCTCCGTCCACACCGTACTCGACCAGAAACGCTTCTGGGAGATTATAGGCAAGCTCAAGGACATGGGCGCTCAGGGCATACTGGTGACCCCTATAGAAAAGATGATTATGTAGTTTGCGGAACATAACCCGTATGGTTACGCAACATAAACCGCCCGTTTACGGAGCGTAAACAGTACGTTTACGATGTGCAAACCGCCCGTTTACGGAGCGTAAACCGTAGGGTTACGGAACCGAAACCATATGTTGACGCAGTGAAAACCGTTTTTCAGCAGACATGAACATTATAAGATACCCGCAGCGGGAGGCATGGAAAGGGATTGTGGAGCGGCCGCACCTGGACGTGTCCCGGCTCAATGCCACAGTGAAGTCGGTGCTCGACGACGTGAAAAGGCGCGGCGACGAGGCCGTAAAGGAGTATGAGCAGAAGTTCGACCACGTGACTTTGCAGTCGCTGGCGGTGACTTGCGAAGAGATGGAAGAGGCTTCATCGCTCGTAAGCGACGAACTTAAAGACGCCATCTCGCTCGCCCACCACAACATAAAGGCTTTCCACGAGGCTCAACGCTTCACCGGGCAGAAGACAGAGACCCAGCCCGGAGTGGTATGTTGGCAGAAAAGCGTACCCATAGGCAAGGTCGGGCTGTATATACCGGGCGGTACGGCGCCGCTGTTCAGCACAGTGCTGATGCTCGCCACGCCGGCCAAGATAGCCGGATGCCGGGATATAGTGCTCTGCACGCCCCCCGGACGCGACGGAAAGGTCAATCCCGCCATATTGGTGGCCGCCCGGACAGCCGGAGTGAGCCGCATTTTCAAGGCCGGAGGCGTACAGGCCATCGGCGCAATGGCCTTTGGCACGGAGAGTGTGCCCAAGACAGACAAGATATTCGGCCCGGGCAACCAGTATGTAATGGCGGCCAAGCAGCAGGTAAGCCTACATGACGTGGCCATAGACATGCCCGCCGGCCCGTCGGAGGTGTGCGTTGTTGCCGACGACACGGCCAATGTCGGGTTCATAGCCGCCGACCTGTTGTCACAGGCTGAGCACGGAGCCGACTCACAGGTGCTTCTCATCACCACAAGCGAACGCATCATCGACAGCATCCAGCCCGAAATAGGCCGCCAACTGGCCGCTCTGCCGCGCAAGGAGATAGCTTCAAAGGCATTGGACAACAGCAAACTGGTGCTTGTGGCCGACCTTGACGAGGCCATGGCGCTCTCCAACGCCTACGCACCGGAGCACTTGATACTGCAAACTGCCGACCCGGAAGATCTGGCCGCCAAGGTGGAGAACGCCGGAAGCGTGTTTCTCGGCCAATATGCGTGCGAAAGCGCCGGCGACTACGCCAGCGGCACCAACCATACGCTGCCTACGCACGGCTACGCCAAGGCTTACAGCGGCGTTAACCTCGACAGCTACTGCCGCAAGATAACGTTCCAGCACCTCAGTGAGGAGGGTGTGCGCCGCATAGGCCGTGCAGTTGAGGTCATGGCTGCCGCAGAATCGCTCGACGCACACAGGAATGCCATGACTGTAAGGCTAAGATCCATAGGCGAATAAGACTGTTTTCAATAACCACACATACGGTTCCGCCGGCCAAACGGCCTGTCCGCCCGTCATAAACCGCCCGTTTACGGGTCGTAAATGCCCTGTTTAAGACAGACAAACGGGCGGTTTGCGGAGCACAAACGGCCGGGTTACTACAGACAACTGGCCGGACTGCCGGCAAGAACCGCACAATACAGACAAGAAAATGAAGAAGTTGGAAGAACTGGCACGCCCGAACATACTGCGTCTCACGCCGTATAGCAGTGCCCGGGACGAGTATAGCGGACACGTGGCCAAGGTGTTTCTCGATGCCAACGAGAACCCCTACAACAGCCCGCTCAACCGTTATCCCGACCCGTTGCAGACGGATTTGAAGGCCAAACTGGCCGCTGTCAAGGGCGTTCCCGCCGAAAACATATTCTTAGGCAACGGCAGCGACGAGGCAATCGACCTGCTTTACCGCTGTTTCACGCAGCCCGGCAAGGACAATGTGGTGGCTATAGCACCCACATACGGCATGTATGAGGTGTGCGCAGACATCAATGACGTGGAGTATCGCAAGGTTCTGCTGGACGAAAACTTCCAGATTTCGGCCGACAAACTGCTTGCCGCCTGTGACGAAAGCACCAAGATGATATGGATATGCAGCCCCAACAACCCCACCGGCAACAGCATTTGCAGGGAAGAAATAGAGCAGGTGCTGGTGCGGTTCGGCGGTCTGGTGGTCGTGGATGAGGCTTACAGCGACTTCGCAAGGCAGAAACCGTTTCGCCACGAGCTGGCTTCCTATCCGAATATCGTCGTTCTGAACACCATGAGCAAGGCTTGGGGATGTGCGGCCATACGCCTTGGCATGGCTTTCGCGTCGAAAGAAATCATCGGACTGTTCAATAAGGTGAAGTATCCGTACAACATAAACCTGCTGACCCAGCAACAGGCGATGAAAACCCTTGCTGACCCGTTTGAAACTGACAAGTGGGTGCGCACTATCCTGCTGGAACGCGCACGGATGATCGACGCTTTCCGGCTGCTGCCCCAGTGCGTAAAGATATACAACACGGACGCTAACTTCTTCCTTGTGCGCATGACAGACGCACAAAAGACCTACGATTATCTCGTGGAACGGGGCATTATCGTGCGCAACCGCACCAATGTCGCACTCTGCAACAACTGTCTGCGCATCACGATAGGCACGAAGACGGAAAACAACGAGCTGCTTGCCGCCTTGCGACAGTACGGGTGAGGCTGCCTGTCAGCGCAGGTCAAGCTCCACAGGGCAATGGTCGCTGCCCAGTATGCCGGTGTGTATCTTAGCGTCAACGAGCCTTTCAGCAAGTCTGTCCGACACGATAAAATAGTCAATGCGCCACCCTGCGTTCTTCTCGCGTGCCTTGAAACGGTAAGACCACCACGAATAAGTCACCGTATCGGGGTACAGGCGGCGGAAAGTGTCGGTGAAACCGCTGGCAAGTAGGGCTGAAAACCTGCCTCTCTCCTCGTCTGTGAACCCGGCATTGCGGCGGTTGGTCTTCGGATTCTTCAGGTCTATCTCCTCGTGAGCCACGTTCATGTCACCGCAAATCACCACCGGCTTCCTCCCGTCAAGGCGTTTCACGTATGCAAGGAAGTCGTTTTCCCACCGCATACGGTAGTCCAGCCGCCGCAACCCGTCCTGTGAGTTCGGCACATAGACGGTTACGAGATAGAAATCCTCCATTTCAAGGGTTATCACACGCCCCTCGTGGTCGTGCTCATCCACACCTATGCCATACGAAACGGCCAGTGGCTCGTGGCGAGTGAATATGGCAGTACCCGAATAGCCCTTCTTTTCGGCATAGTTCCAGTACGATTTGTAGCCGTCAAACCGCAAGTCGAGCTGTCCCTCCTGCATCTTTGTTTCCTGAAGGCAAAAGAAATCGGCGTCCAAATGCGCGAAAGCCTCGCTGAAACCCTTGCCCTCACAGGCGCGAAGCCCGTTGACATTCCATGAAATAAACCTCATTTCCGTTGCTTAATTTAATGTTTTGGCGGCATAACCGCCGCCCGGTTTATACAAAAGCGGTGCAAACGAGAGGAAAGAGAACCCCGTTCTCAATTTCCCGAGTGCCGCCCGGTTTTTTACAAAGATACAACAAGAAGTTGGAAAACGCGCCGTCTGCGGGTGGAAATCATCGGAGTCGCTGACACAAACCGCCCGTTTACGGGTCGTAAACAGGGCATTTACGGTGGCTAAACAGGCCATTTACGATGTGTAAATGCCGTGGTTACGGAGCACAAACGGGCGGGTTATTGCAAACAACTGGCCGCCAGAGACTTGCAAAGCGTGGATTTGGGGGCACTTTCCACCATCAGTCAAGGCGTCACGGATGCCGCCTTTCGTACAGCCGACGTTTCCTTTTCATATAGCAAGTATTCTCCCCGTTCCCCAAACTGTTAAGGTTATTTAACGGGGGGGGGTAAATTGTTAGGTTTTTTATCGCTACTTTTGCAGCCGAAAACGTATTATGGCAGCGGCAAGGGGCCGGTTTTGCAGTGGTAACGGTGTTGCAGAACTGCAGAAAGGGTCTTGTCGGGTTGCGGAAAGATTTATCTATGGACAAGAAAAAGTTTTATGTGGCTCCCTCAATCGAGGTGCTGTGGCTCACGTCGCAGGTGTCTATACTTGCAGCAAGCGACTTAGGAGGCGAATTTGGCGAGGATGCGTCGCTTGAAGATTTCGATGACGGCTGGGAATGAAACTGTTGTATATATAATAAGGTATAGAATGAAAGCAAAACACATACTTTTTGCGGCATTAACCGTGGCT
>CAVHML010000100.1:0-8687 GCA_963636905.1 bacterium | reverse complement strand
TCACTGCGCTCGTTTGCACGGCTTGTACGGCCAAACTGTTACAGGGTAAGTATTCATTAAAATTAAAAGTAGTATTCATTAAAATTAAAAATAGTATTCTATGAGAATCAGTTTTCCCAAAGAAAGGCTACTGCCAGCGGCACTTGCAGCCGGAATGTTGGCGTTGGGCAGTTGCACTAACAGCGATTACGACATGAATGAGGTTGACATGACCATGGGATTCGGCGGCGACTCGCTGATTATCCCAAGCAGTTCCACCGACATAATCAAGCTTTCCGAAGTGCTGGATCTGGAGGAGGACGGCTGCGTTGTGCTCGACGCCGACAGCAACTACCTGTTCCAACTGGCCGAGACGAGCGTCAGCCCGGCCCAACCGTATGTGGAAAAGGTGAAGCTCGAACCGAAAACGGACGCGAAGGAATATACGTTCAGTCTGCCGTCAGGTGCAAAGCGGCACGCAACGACGCGCGCCGCATCGGGCGAAACGATCAGTGTGCCGGAAAAAGAAGTGATGTCGTTTACGTTCGACGGCAACTCCTCCGAGGTGAAAGAACTGTATTCGGCCACAGTGGAAGACACTGAGATGAAGCTCAAGCTCACATTCCCCTCTGCAATGGCGGCCTGTATGCCTAAGATAAGCCTGACGCTGAACGTGCCGGACTACCTCAAGCTGAAGTCGGCAAGCCTGAACGGCAGTTCGGACAAGGTTTCACTCGACGGCGGGTGCATAAAGCTGGCCGATGTGCCCACTTCGGAGGCGATGGAGCTGGCAATGGTGATCAACAAGCTCGACTTCACGAGCGATGACACGGAGTATGGGCAGCTGGATAAAATCGTAAACGGCAAGATCAAGATTAACGGTAAGATGACAATGTCCCTGGAAGCCGAGCTTACAGCAGTGCCTACGGCGACGTCGTTCACTATCAGCTCCTCCATGTCTGTCGGAGAAATGGTCGTAGCCAGCGCAAAGGGCAAGTTTGACCCGAAGATTGACCTTACGGATCTCGGCGAGGTAGCGGTGTCGGGAGTGCCCGATTTCCTGAACGACGACAACGTATGCATCGACCTTGCCAACCCGCAGCTGCGCCTCAAGGTGGCCAACAACATGGACGTGGCCGCCAAAGTAGTCGGGGGAACGATTGTTGCCTACAAGAACGGACAAGAAATCGCAAAGGTAAATCTGCCGGACATTGTGGTTAACAAGAAGAGCGAGACAGAGGACGACACCACACGCATCTGCATCTGCAGGACTAAAGAGGGAGTAGAGGACGGTTGGACACCTTATGAAGTGTCCAATCTGTCGGACATAGTCCGCACAATACCCGACAAAATCAAGATTACCTGTTCCGAAGTGTGCGCCGACCAAAGCAAAGAGGCGGAGTTTGAGTTCGGAAAGCAATATACCGTCACTCCAATCTACAGTGTTGAGGCGCCGCTTTCCTTTGGCGAGAATGCGGTAATCGTATATAGTGACTTCACAGACGGCTGGAACGAGGACATAAAGGACCTCAAGCTGACTGGCGACGCCTATGTTGAGATGACGGCAAACGTGGAAAGCCGCGTGCCAATCTATCTCGACGTGAAGGCAGAGCCGGTGGATGAATTCGGCATACCGATCTCCGAAGACATTCTGAAGGTGGAGATACCCAACGGCATCAATGCCTCTACGGACGGCGAGACAGTCATCTCACCCATAAGCATCAAGATAACCCAGCTTGACGACGATGCGCTGAAGTGGCTCGACGGTCTGTACTTCACCATAACGGGAGCTGCGTCGAAAGACGGGAAGAGCGTTACGGGCAAAACGCTCAACGCACGCGACCACACGCTGAAACTCACCGACATAAAGATCAAGATAAAGGGCAAGGTGATAGGCGATTTCAACTAAGGATGGTTCTATAAACAACAAAAAGAATACGACATGAAGAGTATATATAATAAGGTATATGCCATAGCGGCAATGGTTCTGGCTTCCGGCGGGGCAATGGCTCAGGGCTTGAACTCGGCATACTACACCAACGACTACAAGTACCGCCACACCATGAACCCGGCTTTCGGCAACGAACAGAACTATGTGTCCCTACCGTCGCTCGGCAATCTGAACGTAGGTCTGCACGGCAACTTCGGCTATGAGGACCTTATCATGAACAACCCGCAGTACGGCATAAGCAGCGACAAGCGGATGACCACCTTTATGCACCCCGACATATCAACAAGCGATGCACTCAAGGGTCTCAACTCCGGCAACAACCGCATCGTGGGCGACATCGGGGTGACAATACTGTCGGCCGGATTTAAGGCGTTCGGCGGTTACAACACCATAGAACTCAACTCCAAGACCTCGTTCGGCATGTCCCTGCCCTACGAACTGTTCGCCTTTGCCAAGAACATAGGCAACAACACCTACAACATAGGCGACATCAGTCTCAAGGCACAGTCCTATACAGAGCTGGCATTCGGCCATTCGCGCCAGATAGACGACCGTCTGCGTGTCGGCGCAAAGGTGAAACTGCTCTTCGGAATAGGCCGCGGCGATGTGGAATTCAAGGACATAAAGGCCGATTTGTCGGCGGAAGACAAGTGGTCAATGAGCGGTGAAGCCAAGGCAAACGTCTCTTTGGCCGGCTTCTCCTACAAGATTGAGGAGAAAGAATACTACAACGAGGATTGGGGAACATACGAAACGGTCAACGATATAGACATTGACCAAGTAGGACTCGGTGGCTTCGGACTGGCTTTCGACCTCGGCGGCGTGTATAAAATAGACGATGACTGGACGGTAAACGCCGCCATTCTCGACCTCGGATTTATCAATTGGAAGAACAATGTGCAGGCTTCCAACCGCGATAAGAGCTTTGAGTTCAACGGTTTCCACGACATGACAGTCGAAGGGAAGAACAACAAGACGGAAAGCGGCGGAAATACGTTCGACGACGAGGCAGACTCATACGGAGACCAGATAGCTGACTTCGCCAACCTGACGGACGACGGCGACCTGGGCAGCCGCACCACCGGCATAGGGGCCACAATCAATGTGGGATGCGAGTACAATCTGCCCGTATATCGCCCCATCACGTTCGGACTCCTTAGCTCCACGCGCATCAACGGCCACTACTCCTGGACCGAAGGGCGGCTCAGCGCCAACTGGACACCGCTGTCATGGCTCGACGGAGGCGTGAGTTTCGCCGTCAACAGCTTCACTACGAGCATGGGATGGGTGCTCAACATCCACCCCAAGGGCTTCAACTTCTTCATAGGCATGGACCATCTGCTCGGCAAATTGAGCAAAGAGTGTGTGCCACTCAGCTCCAACGCAAGCATAAACGTGGGCATGAACATCACGTGGTAGGCGTTTGCCTGCACCAAACATAAGGCAAGTGCCCGGCGGAATGGCGGTTTCCATTCAGCCGGGCACTGTTTTTTTGCCTTGTTGCGGTGAAAGAACGGGCTTATTCGGCAACCAGAAGTCCGAAAAGGGTGCGGTACTTGCTGTTTGTTCGGCAAGTTGAAACCTGAAAGCGGTGGGGAACTTGCGGCTTGTTCGGCAAGTTGAAACCTGAAAACGGTGGGGTACTTGCAGCCTTCCCGCCCTGTCCGCTCACTCGCCTGTGGCTCTTATCGCCGTCACGGGGCGTACTGTATAGCCGCAGCGGCGTACTGACGAGGTGCTTTTGTATGTTTTGCTTGTGCCGATGGACAGGTTGCAGGCATTGTCTCTGCTACTTTTTGTCGCATCAAGCGTGCTTGACCAGTAGTAACCGTAGGTGTTGGCCTGTTCAACCGTAGTCACGTCGTAATAGCCGGCACAGGGGAAGAATACAAACCGGCTGTTGTCCGCCTTGTTGGCCACGCTATATCCGCAGATACTCTCCCCCTGACTGTTGACAAGTTGCGTCCACGTCCACGTGCAGGAAGCCAACAGCTCTTCAAACTCGGCGTTGCTCGGCATGCGGCAGTACGTTCCCCAGTTGGCCGTTGCGGCATCGTCGCCGGCTTCGAGGGTGGTTAGCTTGTCCGAAGTGGAGTATTTGGTATGTTTGGAGTACCCGTATTTGTATCCTGTCCAGTTGTAATTGTCCTTCGTTTCCGTCTCTCCCCAAGCGTAATAGTTGCCGTAGTCGGCCGGCAGAGCCGCGCCTATGTTGGACGCAGCCCAAAGTATGCCGCTCGAAAGGCCGAGATCAACAAACGCGTGGCCGTCGATTATGTAGTTGCCCCCGCCGTCTTTCGCATACAGAGTGCCGCCGCTGCTGTACAGGGCTATGGCTGTCACGCTGCAACGCTTTACGTTGAGGTCGCCGTAGGTGACGGTCTGCGTGGTGCCGCCGCAGGTTACGGTTATCGTCACGCCGGTATAGCTGCCCGTAGCCAGCGGCAGGAAGAACACGCCCACGCTGTCTGCGGTGGCGCCGGCAAAGGTGAAGGTCACGGAGTTGTTAGTTTCCGACGCGCAGGTGGCTATCTCCGCATCCGTGGCCGACATGTCCGCAACCTCGAAGTCGCCGCACAGCTGCTGGCCGGCGGTCACTTTGAGCGTGCCGTCAGTGCCGGGCATACTGTCTATCCGTATCACTGCCAGGCCGCCGAGCAGCCTGAACGTTATCCTGTTGTCAGCAATTGTGCCGAGCATCGGGATGTTTGTGTTTGTGGAACGGTAGGTTGTCTCGTCGCCAACGGCCTTTGAAAAGATGCCGCTCTCCACCTTGTCGTATGTATATGCGGAGGGCAGGTTGTACAAAAGCGACGTTGCCGACGTGAATCTGTGGTTCTTGTTGTACGGATATGCGGCATACGCGCCCGGCTCCGTGCCGCTTGCCATCTCTCCGGCGAACGTTGCCGACGTGCTGCCCGTGGCCGTACCGTCCACAGCCGTGAACTTTGCGCCGCCACAGACCCCGTTTGTCAAAGTCTGGACGTATATACTGTCGCTTGAATGCCAGTACAGCGACGCCGCAGAGCCGCTCTTCTTGGTCATCCCCACGCGGGTTTCGGGAGCATTGGCGGTCAGTGTCACCGTTCTCATCCCGCCTTCGCTTCCGGCATCCGCACCATTTGCACCGCCGTCGCCGCCATCCGCACCGTCCCCACTGCCGCATGACGCAGCCATAGCCACGGCCAACACTGCGGAAAGGAAAAGTCTTATAGTCATGTATCTGTCTTTATCTGTTGCCAAATGCCCCATCTTCCGTTGCAGGGCAGAGATTTCCAAGATGCAAAAGTAGCGATAAAAAGCTCTAAACGCCCACTCCGCCGCCAAATAATATTGCCTTTGTCAAAATATTGCAGACATTCGCAAGGCCGCAAGCCGCTTTTGCCGGGATGAAAGACACCGGGTTGCTCTTCGTAAACCGCCCGTTTGCGCATCGTAAACGGGGCATTTACACACCGTAAACAGGGCATTTACACACCGTAAACGGCCTGTTTACGGAAACAAACGGCAGAGAAACGCAGGGTTTCCATTGGATATACGGGATTTTACGTTACCTTTGCATAAGACAAACTGCACTCGGACAATCAAGAGCAAGCTCTCTTGCCGCTCGTTTGCATTGTCTTTGCATAAGACAAACTGCACTCGGACAATCAAGAGCAAGCTCTCTTGCCGCTCGTTTGCATTGTCTTTGCATAAGACAAACTGCACTCGGACAATCAAGAGCAAGCTCTCTTGCCGCTCGTTTGCATTGTCTTTGCATAAGACAAACTGCACTCGGACAATCAAGAGCAAGCTCTCTTGCCGCTCGTTTGCATTGTCTTTGCATAAGACAAACTGCACTCGGACAATCAAGAGCAAGCTCTCTTGCCGCTCGTTTGCATTGTCTTTGCATAAGACAAACTGCACTTAAACATGAAACGGAGCTGCCACATACTCGTGTCAATAGCACTCTCGGCACTGATTATACTGCTGGGTGTGGGAGTGTCGTTTGTGGATTGCTGCCACACACAGCACGCCCTGAGGACGACAATCGCCTGTACTGACGGCGGAAGCCACAGCTTCGGAAACGAAAACACGGGTGCTGACAACGAAAAGGCAAGCCCCGGCGATGAAGACCACGGCAACTGCTGCGGCGACTGCCCAAGCGACGACGGGAGCGGGTGCGGCTGTGCTCCGCAGACGAGCTGCCTGACGGTGGCTGTGGCCAAGCTGGCTCCGTTCAGCGATGCCGTGCGGATGCCGGTATGCTTCATCTGTCCCATGGCAACGCTGCCGTGGAACTTCGTTTCCTGCCCTCCGCCACCGATTGCCGAGGCCGTTTCAGTGGCAGAACTGTCTGACCGTAAGGGAAACAACGGCTCTCCGCCACGCGCAAGGCTGCTGTTTCTCGGTATTCTCCGACTTTGACGTTATCCCCGACCGAGCCTATGGCCATTGCCACAGGCCGGGTGCGGCTGCACAATGATTGCAACCGCATTGCAAAATGCCGTGAGTAACTTTGCACACGGCAACAGGTTAAAGGTGGGTTCTATAAATTACCACCGTAAGAAGCAACAAAAGACATGGGTAACGACAAAGAAACAACAATGAACACATACAGAACAATGGTTGCAACGGCCATGACCGTGCTCTGCACTGCGGCAGCGGCACAGGACAACGCGGCGGTTCAGGCTGACACAACCGCCGCAATGGAGAACAAAACGCAACACCTGCACGGCATAACCGTGACGGGAAGCAACGGCACGAGGCGCATGATGGGTGCAGTGAACGGCGTAAGCATAGGACAAAAGGAGATGTTCCGCGCCGCTTGCTGCAATCTTGGCGAGAGTTTCGTGACCAATCCCTCAGTGGATGTGAGCTACAGCGATGCCGCAACCGGGGCTAAACAGATAAAACTGTTGGGGCTTTCGGGCACTTACGTGCAGATGCTCACCGAGAATATGCCCAACTTCCGGGGCGTGGCCATGCCCTATGCACTGGGCTACGTGCCGGGAACGTGGATGAAGAGCATACAGGTGTCGAAGGGAAGTTCGTCGGTAAAGAACGGCTACGAGTCGATTACGGGACAGATAAACATCGAGTATCTGAAGCCCGAAGACCCGCAGACGATAAACGTCAACCTGTTTGGCGACACCAAGACGCGCTTCGAGGCCAACATAGACGGCAACATAAAGGTAAACGACAGGCTGAGCACGGTGCTGATGGGGCACTTTGAGAACACGTTTGAGGAGCACGACGAGAATGGCGACGGCTTTTACGACAAGCCGAAAGCACGCCAATACAACCTGATGAACCGTTGGCTGTGGAAAGGCGAGCACTACATCTTCCACGGAGGAGCCAGTCTGCTGCACGAAAAGCGGCAGGGAGGACAGATGGACATGACTTCCGATGCCGCCGGAACGCATCACGGACGATACGAAATAGGCATAGAAACCGACCGCTACGAGGCTTACATGAAGCACGCCTTTATACTCGACCACGAGCACGGCAGCAACATAGCTCTGTTTACCTCGGCATCCATGCAGGAGTTGTCGTCCACATTCGGCCACAAAGACTACTATGTCAACGAGAAAAACCTGTATGCCTCGCTCGTGTTCGAGACTCATTTCAGCGAGCAACACGAGCTTTCCGCCGGACTTAGCCTCAGCCACGACTATCTCGGGCAGTCGCTCGGCTACAATACCTCGGCAACACACTCGTCACCATTGCCCGACATCGGCAACGAAAAGGAGACTGTGCCCGGTGCTTATGCGCAATATACTCTGACATTGGGCAGCAAGTTGACGGCTATGGCAGGACTCCGCGTGGACCACAGCAACCTCTTCGGTACATTCGTCACGCCGCGTCTGCACCTCAAGTTCGCTCCGTCGAGCCTGTTCAGTCTGCGCCTCTCGGCCGGAAAAGGCTATCGCACGGTACACGCTCTGGCCGAAAACAACTTCCTTTTGGCCAGCGGTCGCCAACTGAACATCGGCAATCTGAGTCAGGAGGAGGCGTGGAACTACGGTGCGAGTGCAGCCTTGCTCATACCCATTGGCGACAAGACGCTGAAGGTGAACGCCGAATACTACTACACAAGATTCAGCAACCAAGCCGTAATTGACTACGACAGCAACCCCATGGCCATAACGATAGCCAATCTGGACGGCAAGTCATACTCGCATACGGCACAGATAGACGCCTCATATCCGCTCTTCAGTGGCTTCACCCTCACCGCGGCCTACCGCATAAATGACGTAAAGTGCACATACGGAGGGCAGTTGATGGAAAAGCCGCTCACGAGCAAATACAAGGGACTGCTCACTGCGTCATACAAAACGCCGCTCGAAAAGTGGCAGTTTGACGTGACTCTGCAATTGAACGGCGGTGGACGCATGCCCAATCCATACACCACCGCCAGCGGTACGCCATCATGGGACAGCCGCTTCAAGGCTTACGAGCAGTTGAGTGCGCAAATCACGCGCGAGTTCCGCCACTTCTCGGTGTACGTCGGCGGCGAAAACCTCACTGGTTTCACGCAGAAGAATCTCATAATCGGTGCCGACAACCCATGGAGCAACACGTTTGAACCAACACTCGTGTGGGGTCCTGTGCACGGAAGAGTGGTGTATGCAGGAACGAGAATAAGGTTGTAATACTCACTTCCATCCCCTTCTCGCTACTAAAATGGCCGACATTTAGGGCTTACCGAATTATTCGGCCTACGAATAAGGAAATGCTCGCAAGGGCTGTTGGCTGACGGCTGACAGCCCAATTG
>CAVHML010000099.1:0-8783 GCA_963636905.1 bacterium | reverse complement strand
AGGTTGGGCGGCGTTCCGATAAGCGTGAGCATGCCTCCCATGCTGCTGGCAAAGGCAAGCGGCATGAGCAACCGTGCCGGTCGCGTGCCTGTCTGCATGGCCATGCTCACCACAATGGGCATCATGAGCGCCACGGTGCCCGTGTTTGATACGAAAGCCCCGATGCCTGCCGTCACCAGAACCACGAGCAGGAACAGCCGGAGGTCGCTTCCGCCGGCGAGTTTCATTATTCTTTGGCTCACGGCCTTGGCCAATCCTGTCTGGAAGATGGCTCCTCCCACTACGAAAAGGCCGGCCATCATTATGACAACCGTTGACGAAAAGCCTGAAAACGCTTCTTCCGGGGTCAGTATCCCGAAGATCAGCAATGCTGAAAGGGCGCACAGCGCGACTATATCGGAGCGCACTTTGCCTGCAATGAACATAACTACGGTTATGGCCAGTATGATAAGTGTTGTGGTCATGTCTTGTTGTGTGTTGTAGGTTGTGTTTTGCGAGATACAAGTCGAAAAGAGGGTTGTTCGACTTTGCGTCCGGACAACCCTCAATGCCTGTTTCAGGCTTGTTGTTTCAGCTGTTTTTACTTGCCCTGTATGGCTACAACGCCGGGCAGTTCCTTGCCTTCGATGGCCTCAAGCAGTGCTCCGCCGCCGGTAGAGATGTAGGAAACCTGGTCGGCCATGCCGAATTTGTTGATGCAAGCCACGGAGTCGCCGCCGCCGATGAGTGAGAAAGCGCCGTTGGCCGTAGCCTTTGCGATGGCGTCAGCTATGGCTTTCGAACCGCCGGTGAAGTTGTCGAACTCGAAAACTCCGGCAGGTCCGTTCCACAGAATGGTCTTTGCGCCTTCGATAGCGGCCGCGAAAGCCTTGCGGGTCTCGGGCCCTGCGTCCAGTCCCTCCCATCCTTCGGGTATGTCGTTGGCCGGGCAAACCTGCGTATTGCAGTCGTTCTTGAAGTCGTCGCCGGCTATACAGTCGGTGCCGAGCACGAGGTTCACACCGTTTTCCTTTGCCTTTTTCATCACGTCGAGTGCCACATCGAGCTTGTCAAGCTCGCAGAGAGACTTGCCGATGTTGCCTCCCTGAGCCTTGGCGAACGTGTATGTCATGCCGCCGCAAAGGATAAGGTTGTCCACCTTGCCGAGAAGGTTCTCGATAATGCCTATCTTGGTAGATACTTTCGAGCCTCCCATGATGGCTGTAAAGGGACGTTTGATGTTGCTGAGCACGTTGTCAACGGCCTTAACCTCCTTTTCCATCAGATAACCGAGCATCTTGTGGTCAGCGTCGAAGTAGTCTGCGATGACGGCGGTAGATGCATGCTTGCGGTGAGCCGTGCCGAAAGCGTCCATAACGTAGCAGTCTGCGTATGAAGCCAGCTTCTTTGCGAAGTCCTTCTGGCGCGCTTTCATCTCCTTTTTGGCCTCTTCGTAAGCGGGGTCGGCCTTGTCTATGCCCACGGGCTTGCCCTCTTCTTCGGGGTAGTAGCGCAGGTTTTCGAGCAGCAGAGCCTCTCCGGGCTTCAGTTCTGCAGCTTCCTTGTCGGCGTTGCCGCAGTCTGCCGCAAATTTCACGTCAACCCCCAGAGCCTTGGCCACGTTCGGCACAATCTGTTTCAGCGAGAGTTCGGGCTTTACCTTGCCTTTGGGCTTGCCCATGTGGCTCATCATTATCAGTGCACCGCCGTCTTCCAGCACTTTTTTCAGCGTGGGAAGAGCGCCGCGTATGCGGGTGTCGTCCGTTACCTTACCATTTTCATCCAATGGGACATTGAAGTCCACGCGAACAATTGCCTTCTTGCCGGCAAAGTTGAATTGATCGATTGTCATAACCTTATTATTTATATGTATGGTGTGTTTCCTCTTATTATATTAATGTATCGCAAGAATTGATGCAAAGTTACTCGTTTTTTTAGAAATCAGGCCAATGTCGGGCCAAATATTTGGCGGAAACGGTGAGAGAGGGGTGGGGACGGCAGCGGCACGGCAATCGGTTTGTCAGCTTTTCTGCTTGCCTGACACGGTGCGGAAAGGCTGTCTGGCAGGACAGACCGCCCTGTTTCGTGCGCCCGAAAGGCGGCTTCGCAAGTCTCTGACGGCCAGTTGGTTGCAAAAGTGTCGTATTTACGGGTCGTAAATGCCGCATTTATGACCCGCAAACACGGCATTTAGCTATCGTAAAAGGGGCATTTACGATGCGTAAACCGCCGGTTTGCCGCTTCCATACCACGGAGTGTGTCATGCCGGCGGTGTGGTTTTGTCACGTAAAAGTCATGGCCGGCTTGCGGAAAGACCGGGTTTGCGCACTGCGGGACACTGCGTTGCGGGAAGTAAAGTGCGGAGAAAGGAAGTGGAAAAATTATGGAAAAAAGATTTGTCAGTGCGGGGAATTAGTGTTACCTTTGCAACGTTTTCCAAAGAAACCGGCGTTTCCGCTCGCGAAACGTCTCCATTCAATCTTATAATTCTGTTGAGAAGCAAAATTCTTACGACACATCATGTATAAAAAGGAAGAACTTGAAACGATGGATATGGGTCAGTTGACCGCCATCGCCGAGCAGTTGGGTGTGAAAGTGCGCCAGGATGACAGTTCCGAAAGCGTGGTCTATGCCATTCTGGACAAGGCTGCCGAGGACAGTGCGGCCAGTGCGCTTGCAGCACCCAAGAAGAAAAGGACACGAATAGTAAAGAAAGACACAAACAAAGTATATACCGTGAACGGCAAAGAGGGCGAGAACTTCGACCTGAAGAACAAGCAGAACCGTCCCAAAGAGCCTCGTATTGCATCGCTTTTCGCCGACCTACCGGTAGAAAAGCCGCAGGATGCACCCGAAGAACCGGCGTCACAGGCAGAGTCGGAGACCGACCCGCTGGCAGCATTCCCCAAACACCGTGGGCGCAAGTCAAAGGCCGAGCTGGCCGCAATAGCCGCCGCAAAAGAGGCGGAGGCGCAGGAGGCGGAGCCAAAGGCCGTACCGCAGGCTGACAAGGCGGACGACAAGCAGAACCAGCCGGCTTCCGGCGAGACTACAGACAGCACTGTGCCCGAAGAAACCTTTGCCTCCGCACCCGCAGAGCCGCAGGAGAAGACTTCCGACAACCCGTCTGTGGCACAGCTTGTGGAAAAGATGGCGCAGCACAACGGCAGTCAGGCCGATGCAACCGCCCCGTCGCTCGGCGGCGTGTGGGCAGGTGACCCTGGCGATGGCACCGATTTCATTACGGTAGTTGACCTTCCGATAGAAGACCAGGGGGCATTGCCTACGCTGGACATGTTTGACAGGCCGACCATACACCAGCGCGAGCCGAACTATGTGCCGACCCTGGGGCAGCCGAACGCCGCCCCGTCGGGCGCAGCCTTTGACTTCGCCGACATCGTGACGGGCAACGGCGTGCTGGAAGTGCTCACCGACGGCTACGGTTTCCTGCGTTCAAGCGACTACAACTACCTCTCTTCGCCCGATGACATATACGTTTCGCCGCAGCAGATAAAGAAGTACGGACTGAAAACCGGCGACGTGGTGGACTGCACGGTGCGTCCGCCGCACGACAACGAGAAGTATTTCGCACTCAGCACGGTGCGTTTCATCAACGGACGCGAGCCAGCCGAGGTGCGCGACCGAGTGTCTTTCGAACACCTCACGCCGCTTTTCCCCGACGAAAAGTTCATGCTGTGCGGCGACAAGGCCACTACCAACCCCAGCGTGCGCATCGTTGACCTGTTCTCACCCATAGGAAAGGGACAGCGCGCGCTCATTGTGGCACAGCCAAAGACGGGTAAGACAATCCTTATGAAGGACATTGCCAACGCCATAGCGGCCAACCACCCTGAAGCATACCTTATGATGCTGCTCATAGACGAACGCCCGGAGGAGGTGACTGACATGAGCCGCACCGTCAACGCCGAGGTTATCGCCTCTACATTCGACGAACCGGCTGACCGGCACGTCAAGATAGCGGGCATAGTGCTTGAGAAAGCGAAGCGTATGGTGGAGTGCGGCCACGACGTAGTAATCTTTTTGGACTCGATAACGCGCCTTGCCCGTGCCTACAACACGGTGAGTCCGGCCAGCGGAAAGGTGCTCACCGGCGGTGTCGATGCCAATGCGCTGCAAAAACCCAAGCGTTTCTTCGGCGCAGCGCGCAACATAGAGAACGGAGGTTCGCTCACCATCATAGCAACCGCACTCATTGACACCGGTTCCAAGATGGATGAGGTTATCTTCGAGGAGTTTAAGGGAACGGGAAACATGGAGTTGCAGCTTGACAGGGCACTGAGTAACAAGCGTATCTTCCCCGCTGTCAATCTTGTGCAGTCGAGTACCCGTCGTGACGACCTGCTTCAAGACCAGACAACGCTCAACCGAATGTGGATTATACGCAAGTTCATCAGCGAGATGAACCCGATTGAGGCCATGAACACGGTGCGTGACAGGCTTGTGCAGACCAGAAGCAACGAGGAGTTCCTGCTTTCGATGAACGGGTAGGCGCATCTTCGTGCAACAAACCCACACGATGCTTAATCCAAGGCCGGGGCTTCGCTGTCCCCGTCCGTGGGTTAAGCATTTACTTTAACGGATTTGCAGCCGCAAGTGCGGCATTTGTTTGAAACCAATGGTTAAATATATAACGATAAAGAGGACTACGGCCAGGCGCGGATGCCTGTCCGGCTTGACTGTGCTGGCCGTCTGCGTGGCTGGCTGGCTGTGCTGGCCGTTGTTAAAGGGCGGAGAAACGCCGCAAATGGTGGAGACCGGCTCGCGCAACGAGCTGTGTGTTGACGGGAAAGCTGTGGCTTTCTTCCGTGGAATGGCTGCCGACAGCACCTTTACCGGCCTGTCCCTGTATGCCGACTCGGTGCATATTGCCGATGGACTGGAGCGGTTTTCCGGCGGCACACTGCGCATTGCGATGGCCAAAACGCGGGAAAAACTTGCGCGGGAGCTGAAGTTTATGGAAGCGTCGGGGGCGGAGACCGACTATTTCCTCGGTGTCCACGACGTGCAGGACGAGGGTTTCGACATGGTGGCCGGACTTGCTGCGTCCTTTGACACGCAGATTAGCGAACACCAGCGTCTGCTTGCCGTGCTCGACACGGCTCTTTCCCGTCCGAAAACGATGGTCAGGCGCATAGCCACAAAGGCTTTGGCCTCCGAAACCGTGCCTTCGCCGGTGTTCGTCAGTGCGTTTGGCGGCCAGTGGCGGTGGGGACGGTGGTCAAGGGCCGCCCGTTCAGGCCCCGGAATATCGCTGCTTGACTCCGGGCGCACCGTCGTTTGCGGACAGTGGAGCGGCGACACGATAAAGACAGGGCGTGCGGTAAGCTCCTGCGGCACGTACACCGGGCAGATGAACTGCGACCTTCTGGCTTCGGGACACGGCAGTTTCACCGGCTCCGACGGCACATATTACGAAGGCCGGTGGGCTGACGGGCAGCGCGAAGGCTTCGGCTTTTCGCTTGACAGCCGGCGGTTGAGGGTAGGCGAGTGGCGCGACGACAAGTACTTGGGCGAACGGATGCACTACACGTCGGAGCGCATCTACGGCATTGACATATCGCGTTACCAGCACGGCACGGGGCGTAAGTACTGCCCGATACACTGGAACCGACTCCGTATCACAAGCCTTGGCAGCATAAGCCGCAAGACTGTGCGCGGCGAGGTTGACTATCCAGTGTCTTTCGTATATATTAAGTCAACGGAAAGCACGTCCATACGCAACCCGTACTACCGGGCTGATTACAATCAGGCGCACCGTCACGGCATCAAGACCGGGGCTTATCACTTCTTCTCCGTCCGTTCCACGGCAAAGGCACAGGCGGAATATTTCCTCAAGCACACCAATTTCCGCCGTGGCGATATGCCTCCAGTGCTGGATGTGGAGCCTACAGACAGGCAGATAGCCCAGATGGGCGGCACGGACGCGATGTTCAGGAGCATACGCACGTGGATGGAGACCGTCAGACGGCGCGTCGGCGTGCGCCCGGTGCTGTATGTGAGCCAGCGGTTCGTCAACAAATACCTTGAAGAAGCCCCGGACATCAAGCGCGACTACAACGTCTGGATAGCGCGCTACGGCGAGTACAAGCCCGACGTGCGGCTGGTTTACTGGCAGTTGTGCCCCGATGGCCGCGTAAATGGCATTACCGGCGAGGTTGACATCAACGTGTTCAACGGCTATCGCGACAAGTTTGACGAGTTCATCGCCAGCGAAACGGTACGCTAATGGTGGCTCTATAAGGCGCAACCGAACTGGAAAGAAATCAAAATCACATTACTAAGATTATACTTTTACAAACATATTGAGTAAATTTGCACTTGTTTGTTGGTGTATTGCCAATCAGACAATGAGAATATACACCCGTAAAACATTAGAAAACCAATAATTATACAAACGAAATGGGATTGTTAAGTGGTAAAACGGCACTCGTAACAGGTGCTGCACGCGGCATCGGTAAGGCTGTCGCTATGAAATTTGCGTCTGAAGGTGCGAACATCGCATTCACAGACCTTGTACTAAACGATGAAATGGCTGCCGGTCTGGAAGCAACCCGCAAGGAAATAGAGGCTCTGGGCGTCACTTGCCGCGCCTATGCGGGCAACGCCGCCGACTTTGAGGCTACTCAGGAGACTGTAAAGCGCATCCATGAGGACTTCGGTTCAATAGATATTCTCGTGAACAACGCAGGTATCACCAAGGACGGGCTGATGCTGCGCATGAGTGAGGCACAGTGGGACGCAGTACTCAACGTGAATCTGAAATCAGCATTCAACTTCATCCATGCTTGTTCTCCTATCATGCTCCGCCAGCGCGGCGGTTCAATCATCAACATGGCTTCGGTTGTAGGCGTACACGGCAATGCCGGACAGTGCAACTACGCCGCTTCAAAGGCCGGAATGATAGCCCTGGCCAAGTCAATAGCACAGGAGCTGGGCCCCAAGGGCGTGCGCGCCAATGCCGTAGCCCCCGGTTTCATCGAAACAGCCATGACTGCGCAGTTGCCTGAGGACATCCGCAAGGACTGGATGAAGAAGATACCGTTGCGCCGTGGCGGCAATGTCGAGGACATAGCCAACGTCTGCCTCTTCCTGGCGTCCGACTTGTCGAGCTATGTCAGCGGTCAGGTGATACAGATTGACGGCGGCATGAACATGTAACAGCCGCCTTTTCCCACGGAGGGTTGCGGATGGCGTAGGCCAATGGTGGCCTTGCGCAGTCCGCAGCCCTCTGTTCTTTATATATATAATAAGGTAAGGGTAGGGCACTATGGAAGTTGTTTACGAGGACAACCACATTATAATAGTAAACAAGCGGAGCGGCGAGATTGTTCAGGGCGACAAAACCGGCGACACTCCGCTGGTTGACACCGTGAAGGCATATCTCAAGGAGAAATACCACAAACCCGGCAACGTCTTTGCGGGCGTGGTTCATAGGCTCGACCGTCCCGTTGGCGGTCTGGTAGTGTTTGCCCGCACGTCAAAAGCCCTTTCCCGGCTCAACGAAATGTTCCGCACAGGCAGCGTAAGCAAGACCTATTGGGCCATAACACGCAACAGGCCGGCTGCCGATGAGGGCGAGTTGGTACACTGGCTCGTGCGGAACGAAAGCCAGAACAAGTCGTATGCCTACGACCACGAGGTGCCACGGTCGAAGAAAGCCGTGCTCCGCTACCGTGTCATTGGGCACAACGACAACTATTTCCTGCTCGAAGTGAAGCTGCTGACAGGCCGTCACCACCAGATAAGGTGCCAGCTTGCGGCCATCGGATGCCCCATCAAGGGCGACTTGAAGTACGGTGCGCGGCGCAGCAACCCCGACGGCAGCATATCCCTCCTGTCGCGCCACGTAGAGTTTGTCCACCCTGTGAGCAAGCAAACCGTATCGGCCAGTGCTCCTCTCCCGGCCGACAACGTGTGGCAGAGCTTCTGATTAACACGCCATAATATATGATTACATTTCCGAAAGCGAAGATAAATCTCGGTCTGAACGTGGTGGAACGCCGCCCCGACGGCTACCATAACATAGAGACGGTGTTCTTTCCCGTGCCGCTGACCGATGCCTTGGAGCTGCACGTCATGGACGATGGCTTCCCGTCGGCGGTGGACTGCGACCTGAAAGTGACCAACATGGACATTGCCGGCAACGAACAGGACAACCTCGTGGTGAAGGCTTACAAGCTGCTTGCCGCCGACTTCACGCTGCCAAAGGTTCACGTTCACCTGCACAAGGGCATACCCACACAGGCCGGAATGGGCGGTGGGTCGAGCGACTGTGCCGCAATGATAAGGCTGCTCAACGAGAGTTTCGGTCTCGGTCTAAGCGTTGGCGAGATGGAAAGCTATGCCGTGAGGCTCGGAGCCGACTGTCCCTTGTTCATCACCAGCCGTCCTGCCTATGCCGAAGGTATCGGTGAGAAGCTGCATCCGATAGACCTGCGGCTCAAGGGATGGCACTTGGGCATAGTGCGCCCCGACATTCCAGTGCCCACAAAGGAGGCTTATGCGCAGATAAAGCCCACGCCCACGGTCAAGAAGTGCCGCGACATAGTGATGCAGCCGGTGGAGACATGGCGCGCAGAACTTGTCAACGACTTCGAGAAGAGCGTGTTTGCCGCCCATCCGGAGATAGGTGCAATAAAAGAAAAGCTGTATTCGCTCGGCGCAGTTTATGCCGCCATGAGCGGCAGCGGCAGCAGCGTGTTCGGCCTCTTCCGCAGTGAGGTGGGGCTAAGCCGTCACTTCAACGATATGTTTACGGCAGAAATGAAGCTGTAAGGGAAGAG
>CAVHML010000098.1:0-8786 GCA_963636905.1 bacterium | reverse complement strand
TGAAAACAAGTTTTCTTTCCGCTCGTTTGCACTATCTTTGCATAAGATAGCGAGAAACTTAAACAAAATAAAAGATACAACAGACATGGCACAAGAAGATGTTTTCAAGAAAATAGTGTCGCATTGCAAGGAGTACGGCTTCGTGTTCCCCAGCAGCGACATATACGACGGGTTGGCCGCAGTGTATGATTACGGCCAGAACGGCGTGGAACTGAAAAACAACATAAAGGAATACTGGTGGAAGAGTATGGTGCTGCTGCACGAAAACATCGTGGGCATCGACTCAGCCATATTCATGCACCCCACTATCTGGAAGGCCAGCGGTCACGTGGATGCCTTTAACGACCCGCTGATAGACAACCGAGACTCAAAAAAGCGTTACCGCGCCGACAATCTCATAGAGGATCATATCGCCAAATATGACGAAAAGATAGAGAAAGAGGTGGCCAAAGCTCGCAAACGCTTCGGAGAGAGCTTCGACGAGGCCAAGTTCCGCGAGACGAACCCACGGGTTATGGAGAACCAGCAGAAGCGTGACGCCCTGCACGAGCGGTATGCCAAGGCCATGCAGGGGCCTGACCTTGCGGAACTGAAGCAGATAATACTCGACGAGGGCATAGTTGACCCCATCAGCGGCACGAAAAACTGGACCGATGTGCGCCAGTTCAACCTCATGTTCTCCACCGAGATGGGAGCGTCTGCCGAGGCTGCGAGCAAGATATACCTGCGTCCTGAGACTGCACAGGGCATTTTCGTGAACTATCTGAACGTGCAGAAGACGGGACGCATGAAGATACCGTTCGGAATAGCACAGATTGGCAAGGCTTTCCGCAACGAAATCGTGGCGCGACAGTTCATTTTCCGCATGCGGGAGTTCGAACAAATGGAGATGCAGTTCTTCGTTAAGCCGGGCACAGAGATGGAGTGGTTTGCCAAATGGAAGGAGTTGCGCATGAAATGGCACCAGGCTTTGGGCTTCGGAGCGGACAACTACCGTTTCCACGACCACGAAAAGCTGGCACATTACGCCAATGCAGCCACCGACATCGAGTTCCGTATGCCTTTCGGGTTCAAGGAAGTGGAGGGAATACACAGCCGTACCGACTTTGACTTGAGCCAGCACGAGAAGTTCTCCGGCCGTTCCATCAAGTATTTCGACCCGCAGACCAACGAAAGCTACACTCCGTATGACATAGAGACGAGTATTGGTGTTGACCGTATGTTCCTTTCCATCATGTGTCACTCGTATGAAGAGGAGCAACTGGCCAACGGCGAGACGCGAGTGGTGCTCAAGCTGCCCGCAGCCCTTGCTCCGGTGAAGCTGGCAGTGATGCCTCTGGTGAAGAAAGACGGACTGCCAGAGAAGGCGCGCGAGATTATCGACAGCCTGAAGTTCCACTTCAACTGCCAGTATGACGAGAAGGACACGATAGGCAAGCGTTACCGCCGTCAGGATGCCATAGGTACGCCCTACTGTGTGACCGTTGACTACGACACACTCAAGGACAACACCGTAACGCTGCGCTTCCGCGACACCATGGAGCAGGAACGCGTAAGCATAGAACAGCTGGGCAGCATCATAGAAGACAAGGTCAGCATTGCAAGTCTGCTGAAGAAACTGCAATAAACCACGGCAACTGCGTGGCGGCGGACAAGGGTCTGCCGCCATGACTGCCGTATCCGTGCCTGGAGCACACCTTATTATATATAGCCAAACGCAAGATGAAGCAAAAAATACTGTTGGCCGCAATCGCTATAACCGCCGTGTTCTGTATGTTTTCATGCAGCGAAGACGACGGCACAGTGGAGGAATATCCCAACTGGCAGTGGCAGAACGAGACGTTTTTCAACCACTTGAGCGACTCGGTCAAGGCACTTATAGAGGCCGACCCGTCGCGCAGCGACTGGAAAAGGATAAAGAACTGGACGAAAACCGGCGAATACACGGGCACCAACGCCGACTATGTGATAGTGAAAGTGGTGGGCGAAGGCCCGGCAACGGAGACTTCGTCGCCGAAATACACCGACACTGTGGCAGTACACTACGCCGGACGGCTGCTCCCATCGGCCAGTTACGCGCAAGGACTGCGCTTCGACGCATCGTTCGACGAACCGTTTGACGAGGCCACAAGCGTGGTCAGCGAGATGCGAGTGAGCGCAACTGTCGATGGATTTGCCACGGCTTTGCAGAGCATGCACCGTGGTGACCACTGGATAGTGTACATTCCATACCAGTTAGGCTACGGCACGGTTGCAAAAAGCACCATCCCTGCATACAGCACCTTAGTGTTTGACATCCGCCTGAAGGACTTCTGGAGGACAAAAAGCACGGAATAAGGAAAGGAAAACCGCAAAATGCTTAGATTCATATCCTTTGGTAGCGGTAGCAGCGGCAACTGTTATCTGTTATATACCGCCACCGACGGGTTGCTGATAGACTCCGGAATAGGTACAAGGCTGCTGAAAAAGCACTTGAAGGACTACGGACTCAACCTGAAAGACATTCACAACATCATAGTAACCCACGACCACGCCGACCACGTAAAGGCAGTGGGGTGCGTAAGTCACGAGACTAACGTTCCCGTATATGCCACACGCGAGGTGCATGCCGGCATCCGGCGCAACTATTGTGTGCGCAAGAAGGTGGACGAAAGCCTCGTCAGGTATGTGGAAAAAGGCTGTCAGACCACCATAGGCGAGTTCTCCGTGACCCCGTTTGCCGTGCCTCACGACAGTGCCGACAACGTTGGCTACCGTATAGAGCACGACGGCGTGGTGTTTTGCCTCGTGACAGATGCCGGAGAAGTGACCCCCGACATAAAGAAGGGCATAGCCGAGGCCGACTACCTCGTGATTGAGGCCAACCACGACGTGCAGATGTTGGAAGCCGGCAACTATCCGCCATACCTGAAAAGCCGCATACGAAGCGGCACAGGCCACCTCAGCAACGAGGAATGTGGCAAGGCTCTGGCCGAAAACCTCACGGACAGGCTCAAGCACGTGTGGCTCTGCCATCTCAGCGAGGAGAACAACCACCCCGAACTGGCAAGGAAAACGGTGGAGGACATACTCCTCAGGAACGGAATAAGGACGGGCGACGGCCTCAAGCTGGAGGTTCTGAAGCGAAAGTCGCCAAGCGAAATCCACGAACTGGTATGAGTATAGAGAACATATTGGCCAAACTGCACATAGAACGGCTGAGTGACATGCAGCAGGAGGTTTACCAACGTGTGAAAACCTCCCGCAACGACCTCGTGGTACTGTCACCTACGGGTTCCGGAAAGACGCTTGCCTATCTCCTACCCCTGACCGAACTCGTGGAAAAGGCCGACGAACGTCCGCAAGCCGTGGTGATTTTGCCCGGCAGGGAACTTGCCTTGCAGTCTGACGAAGTGCTCCGCAGCATGGGAACGGGCTTGCGCTCCACCGCATGCTACGGAGGACGTGCGGCCATGGACGAGCATAAGACTCTGAAACAAGTACGCCCACAAATAATATTCGGCACTCCGGGAAGACTCAACGACCACATTGCCAAGGGAAACTTCGACACTTCCGGCATAAAATACGTAGTGATAGACGAGTTTGACAAGTGCCTTGAAATGGGTTTCCATAACGAAATGGAACGCCTGTTGAAGAGTTTGCCTGGCGTAAGGCGCAGATTTCTGCTGTCAGCCACCGACACTGACGACATACCACACTTCGTCCGGCTCGGCCGAACCGACAGGATAGACTACACCGACGGTGGGGAGAAAGTGCCGCAGCAGGTGGAAATGTATGCCGTAAGCAGCCCCGACAAGGACAAACTCGACACTCTGTCACGCCTTCTGCGCTCGTTCGGCAACGAAAGCAGCATCGTTTTCCTCAACTACCGCGACAGTGTGGAGCGCACTTCGGCATGGCTCCGCGACCAAGGCTTTGCCGTATGCTCTATGCACGGCGGTATGGAACAGAAAGAGCGCGAGGACGCATTATACAAGTTTAGCAACGGCTCGGCCAACATACTTGTTTCAACTGACCTTGCGTCGCGCGGACTTGACATACCCGACATCGGCAACATAATACACTACCACTTGCCGCTCGGCGAAGAGGAGTACGTACACCGCATAGGGCGCACCGCACGGTGGGAAGCGCAGGGACGCACATTCTTCATCATAGGCCCGGCGGAAGAAAAGCCCGCGTTTGTCAACAGCAAACTGGCCGTTTACGACATCCCTACCACCCTTTTACCACCCGCAAAGCCACGCATGGCTACTATATATATAGGTAAGGGAAAGAAAGACAAGATAAGCAAGGGCGACATAGTGGGCTTCCTGTGCAAGAAAGGAGGACTCACCCCGGCAGAAATCGGACGCATCGACGTGAAAGACCGTTACGCCTACGCCGCCATAGCCGCCGACAAGCTGCGTCAAGCGTTGAGTCAGACACAGGGAGAGAAGATAAAGGGAGTGAAAACCATAGTGGAAATTGTCAGATAGACATGACACTTCATGCCAACTCCTTACATTTCGTCAAGAAATAGGTGCAAAAATTTTGCAAAATGCCAGAAATTGGGTATATTCGCACCGCATTTAGCACATACAAAAGAGATTATTAATTAAACTTTCAAGTCAAATGAAGAAGTATAACTTTAATGCAGGACCTTCCATGCTGCCCCGTGAAGTGATAGAGAACACCGCCAAACAATGTCTCGATTTCAACGGTTCAGGCCTGTCCCTTATGGAAATAAGCCACAGGGCAAAGGATTTCCAGCCGGTAGTCGATGAAGCCGTGGCTTTAATAAAGGAGTTGCTCAACATACCCGCCGGGTATTCGGTAATATTCCTTGGAGGTGGAGCGTCATTGGAGTTCTGTATGGTTCCATACAACTTCCTTATCAAGAAGGCAGCCTACCTTAACACCGGCACATGGGCAAAGAAAGCCATGAAAGAGGCCAAGTTGTTCGGAGAAGTGGTTGAAGTGGCTTCTTCAGCCGATGCCAACTACACATTCATCCCCAAAGGTTGGAGCTGCCCGGACGATGTTGACTATCTGCACATCACCACCAACAACACTATATACGGTACGGAAATACGCAAAGACCCTGAAGTCAGCGTGCCACTCGTGGGAGATATGTCGTCAGACATCTTCTCTCGCCCGATAGACGTGGCCAAGTACGACTGCATCTATGCCGGTGCGCAGAAAAATCTCGCCATGGCAGGAGTGACCGTGGTGATAGTAAAGGACGAGAAACTGGGTCACGCTCCACGCCCAATACCCACAATGCTCGACTATCGCACGCATGTGGAGAAAGGTTCCATGTTCAATACGCCGCCCGTTGTGCCCATCTACAGTGCCCTGGAAACGCTTCGCTGGATAAAGAAGAACGGCGGAGTGGAGGCAATGGACAAGCGAGCCAAAGAACGCGCCGAGATACTGTACGGAGAGATTGACCGCAACAAACTGTTCCGTGGAACTGTGAAGGAGGAAGACCGCTCCGTGATGAACATCTGCTTCGTTATGAACGACGAATATGCCGAGCTGGAAAAACCGTTCTTCGAGTTCGCCACATCCAAGGGCATGGTCGGCATAAAGGGGCACCGCAGTGTCGGAGGTTTCCGCGCAAGCTGCTACAACGCCCAGACCATCGAAGGCGTCAATGCGCTCGTTGCGTGCATGAAAGAGTTTGAGGCCGCACACTAATCCTCGGCAATTACAACAATACAAAGGAAGACTGAAAACCTTTGGCCAAGGCTTGCCGTGGCTGCGGTTTCCAGTCTTTCTGCTTTAAGCAACCATTCACACCAAAGAAACAATTAAAAACCAAGAAGAAATGAAGAAGATATTAGTAGCAACCGAAAAGCCGTTTGCAGCAGAAGCCATAAACGGAATAAAGAAAGAAGTGGAAAACGCAGGCAACCAGCTCATTCTGCTTGAGAAATACACCGAGACTGCACAACTGCTCGATGCCGTAGCCGATGCGGACGCACTGATTGTACGTTCTGACAAGATTACCCCCGAAGTTCTCGACGCTGCCAAGAACCTGAAAATCGTGGTGCGCGCAGGAGCGGGCTATGACTCTATCGACACCGCTTATGCAAAGGAGAAGGGAATCGTGGTAGAAAACACTCCCGGACAGAACGCCAACGCTGTAGCAGAACTCGTTTTCGGACTGTTGGTGTATGCTGTGCGCAACTTCTATAACGGCAAATCAGGCACAGAGCTTGGAGGCAAGAAGCTCGGTCTGCTCGCTTTCGGCAACGTCGGCCGCAACGTGGCACGCATAGCCGCCGGATTCGGCATGAAAGTGTATGCCTTCGACGCTTATTGCCCCAAAGAGGCTATCGAGAGCGCAGGAGTTACTGCCGTTGACAGTCAGGCTGAACTGTTCAAGACTTGCGACATCGTGTCGCTGCACATACCTGCCACACCCGAAACAAAGCAGAGCATCGGTAAGGCACTGGTGGGTAGCATGGTCAAGGGTGGCATCCTGATAAATACAGCCCGCAAGGAAATCATCAACGAACCGGAACTTATAGAACTCCTCGCAGAGCGTTCTGACCTGAAGTTCATCACAGACATCAAGCCCGATGCCGATGCTGAATTCGCCAAGTTTGAAGGCCGCTACTTCAGCACACCCAAGAAGATGGGAGCGCAGACAGCCGAGGCCAACACCAATGCAGGTATCGCTGCCGCAAAGCAGATTAACTCGTTCTTCGCAACGGGCGACACCAAGTTCCAAGTAAACAAGTAATCTTCCGACAATATGGCAACCGTTAAACCATTCAAAGGCTTGCGCCCTCCCAAGGACCTTGTGGAGCAAGTGGAATCGCGCCCTTACGACGTGCTTAACTCGGAAGAAGCACGGGCTGAAGCCGGCGACAACGAGAAAAGTCTGTACCATATAATAAAGCCGGAGATTGACTTCGAACCTGGAACAAGCGAATACGACCCGCGCGTCTATGACAAAGCGGCAGAGAACTTCGCCAAGTTCCAAAAGGAAGGATGGCTTGTGCAGGACGCAGACGACCACTATTACATCTATGCCCAGACGATGAACGGCAAAACCCAGTATGGCCTTGTCGTGGGAGCATACGTTGACGACTATCTGAACGGCGTTATAAAGAAACACGAGCTGACCCGGCGCGACAAGGAAGAAGACCGTATGAAGCACGTGAGGGTGTGCAACGCCAACATCGAGCCGGTATTCTTTGCCTATCCCGACAATGCAGTGCTGCAAACCATCATCGAAAAGTACGCTGCAGGCAAACCCGAATATGATTTCATCGCCCCTATCGACGGTTTCCGCCACCAGTTCTGGATTGTCAGCGACAAGGCTGACATGCAGACCATCACAGCGGAGTTCGACAAAATGCCCAGCCTTTATATCGCCGACGGTCACCACCGTTCGGCTGCCGCAGCACTCGTTGGAGCAGAAAAGGCCAAACAGAATCCCAACCACACAGGCAAAGAGGAGTACAACTACTTCATGGCGGTATGCTTCCAGGCTTCCCAGCTGACCATCCTCGACTACAACCGTGTGGTAAAGGACCTCAACGGACTCACGTCCGCGCAGTTCCTTGAAGCCCTCAGCAAGGATTTCGATGTGGAAGACATGGGCGAGAACATCTACAAACCAGTTCGTCTGCACGAGTTCTCCCTATATCTCGACCAGCACTGGTTCCGCCTCACAGCTAAGGATGGCACCTACGACAACACCGACCCCATCGGAGTGCTTGACGTGGACATCTCAAGCCGACTGATACTCGACAAGGTGCTCGGCATCACAGACTTGAGAAGCGACAAACGCATCGATTTTGTGGGCGGACTGCGCGGTCTTGACGAACTCAAGCGTCGGGTGGACAGCGGTGAGATGCGCATTGCACTGGCTCTCTATCCTGTCACCATGAAGCAAATCATGGACATAGCCGACAGCGGAAAGATAATGCCGCCCAAAGCTACATGGTTTGAGCCGAAACTGCGTTCTGGTCTCATCATACACAAACTCGGATAAACGACGGAAGTGGACGACCAATACAAAACGATAAAGACCATAGGCGAGGGATACTACACCGAAAAGCGGAGCAAGTTCCTCGCCTTTGCGCATCACATAGACGACAGCGACGAGGCAAAAGGCATCGTGGCGGAATACAAGAAGAAGTATTTCAACGCCCGCCACGTGTGCTATGCCTACGCAACAGGCATAGGCGAAGCGGCATCCACCAGAGCCAACGATGACGGAGAACCGAGCGGAAGTGCTGGCAAGCCCATTCTCGGCCAGATAGTGAGCCACGAGATGACAAACGTAATCGTGATTGTGGTGAGATACTATGGGGGTGTCAATCTCGGCACAGGCGGTCTTGCCGTTGCCTACAAGACTGCGGCAGCCGAAGCGTTGGAGAACGCAGAGAGCGAAGTAAGGTTGGTGGAAGAGACCGTAACCTTCTCGTTCCCCTACCCCATGATGAACAGTGTCATGCGTGTGGTCAAGGAAATGGAATCGCGCGTCATTGGCCAAAAATACGACAACACCTGCGAAATAAAGCTGTCAATAAGGAAGTCTGAAGCGCAGATACTAAGGGACAGACTGGCCAAATTATCCTTTGAATAATTTTGTTCATATAGAAATAATGGCTACCTTTGCATCCACTTAAAGGAAAGTTGGCAGAGTGATCGAATGCGCTGGACTCGAAATCCGGTATACCCCTTTCGGGTATCGGGGGTTTGAATCCCTCACTTTCCGCAAAAAGAGGCTTTCACGTTGTCGTGGAAGCCTCTTTTTTATTGCCCTTCTCCTGCCGTTGTCTTGG
>CAVHML010000097.1:0-8872 GCA_963636905.1 bacterium | reverse complement strand
GATCGCCGTCGTGACCAGCCTCGTCGCTCGCCTCGATGTGCAGAAACACGAAGTCATCGGTCTTCAAAGCCTCTATTGCCGCCTGTGCCTTGCCCTCATAGTTGGTGTCGGCCAGCCCTGTGGCGCCCTCGACTATGATGTTGCGCAGTCCGGCGTAGTGGCCTATGCCACGAATGAGGTCAACCGCCGATATGACACTGCCACGCTTCACCTCCGGGAACATCTCGCCCAGAGTCTGCATAGACGGACGATAGCCTGCGCTCCACGGCCAGATGCTGTTGGCGGTGTCCGCTCCGCGTGCCGCACGTGCCTTGTTTATTGGATGCTCGGCCAGCAGTTGCTGCGAGCGGAGTATCAGATCGTTGAGCAAATCGGCCGTCTCCTGCGGCGTCATCTGCCCCTCGGTTGTTTCGGTGCAACCCTTTTCGGGTTTTACGAGCAGCCCCCTCCACTCCTCGTTGGGGTGGTCGTGGGGCGGAGCGCACTCTATGTGCTTGTTGCCACCCTTGATTACGAGCAGGTGGCGGTATTGTATGCCGGTGATAAAGCGCACCCGGTCGCTGCCCAACCGCTCGTTGAGGTATTTTATAAGCGTGTCGCCGTCCTTGGTAGTCAGGTGTCCGCCGTGGTGGTTCTTTATCTTTCCGTCCTCAAGGCACACGATGTTGCACCTTATGGCCATGTCGCCCGGTTGCATCTCATAGCCTATGCTTGCGGCTTCGAGCGGTCCGCGCCCCTCATACACCCTGTTCAGGTCATATCCGAGTATGGCTGTGTTGGCCACTTCGCTGCCCGGATGGAAACCATCTGGTATGGTTATGAGTCTGCCGCACCGCCCTTTGCGTGCCAACAGATCCATATAGGGAGTGTCGGCATACTGCAAAGGGGTCAAGCCCCCGAGCCTTTCGACTGCGTGGTCGGCCATTCCGTCGCCTAATATAATAATGTGTTTCATGCTGTCCGCCTTTCTTTGCTTGTCTGTCTTGGCCGGTTAGATGTTGGCAATCGACATGATGTTGGCGAAAACTCCGGCTGCCGTCACTCCCGCACCGGCACCGTAGCCCTGTATGAGCATAGGGTATTCGCGGTAGCGTTCGGTGGTAAGCAGCACTATGTTGTTGCTTCCCTCAAGGTTGTAGAACGGATGGTGGCGGCCAACTGCCTCAAGGCTGACGCTCATCTTGCCGTGATCCATGCGCGCAACGAATCTCCACCGCTTGTCGTCTGCCTCAAGCAACTTACGTTTCTCCTCGAAATCGGCATCGAGAGTGGGCAGGTTTTTCCAGAAATCGTCCATGCTTCCGGTGAAGAAATCGTCGGGCATGAACAGGTGTTTCTCCACTTCGGCCTGCTCAGCCTTGTATCCTGCCTCACGGGTGAGTATCACCAGCTTGCGCACAACGTCTATTCCGCTCAGGTCGATGCGCGGGTCAGGCTCGCTGTAGCCCATGTCCTTGGCCTTGCGCACGGTCTCCGAGAACGGCACGGTGGCCGAAAGCTCGTTGAAAATGAAGTTGAGCGTGCCGCTCAGCACCGCCTCTATCTTGAGTATCTTGTCGCCTGAGTTGCGCAGGTCGTTGATTGTGCCGATGATAGGCAGCCCCGCGCCGACGTTAGTCTCGAAGAGGAACTTCACGCCCCGCCTCAGTGCGGTCTCTTTCAGGCGCAGATAGCTGTCGTAGCTGCCCGATGCCGCCACCTTGTTGGCCGCCACTACCGATATGTTGTGGTCGAGCAGTGTCTGATACATGGCCGCAACGTCGGCGCTGGCGGTGCAGTCAACGAACACACTGTTGAAGATGTTCATGCCCGTCACCTCGTCGAGCAGTCGTTTGTTGTCGCTTTGTTCCGAAGAAGCCAGCTCTTCGCGGTAGGTGTCGAGGTTGATTCCGTCGCGTGAGAATATGGCATGCGAGCTTGAAGCGATGCCCACAACGTTGAGTTTGAGCCGTTGCGTCTGCTTCAGCTGCTCGTATTGCGAGCGTATCTGGTCGATCAGGTTGCCGCCAACCGTGCCCACACCGCATATAAAGAGGTTGAGTACCTTGTATTCGCTTAGGAAGAACGAGTCGTGAATGACGTTGAGAGACTTGCGGAGGTACTTGGAATTGACCACGAAAGAGATGTTTGTCTCCGACGCACCCTGCGCACAGGCTATCACACTGATGCCGCTTCGGCCGAGCGAACCGAACAGTTTTCCGGCTATGCCGGGCGTGTGCTTCATGTTTTCGCCCACTATGGCTATCGTGGCCAGTCCGTTTTCGGCGTGCATGGGAAACATTGCGCCGGTCTCTATCTCCTTTGCGAACTCGCGGTTGAGCACCTTCACGGCCTCTTCGGCATCCTCGTCACGCACACCGATAGAGGTTGAGTTTTCCGAAGATGCCTGTGACACCATGAAAACCGATATGCCGTTGTCGGCCAGTGCTGTGAATATGCGGCGGTTCACGCCGATTACGCCCACCATGGACAGTCCTGTCACGGTGATAAGCGTCGTTCCGCTGATGCTCGATATGCCCTTTATGGGCTTGCGGTCGTTGTCTATCTTGTTCTTGATGACCGTTCCGGGAGCCGCAGGGTTGAAGGTATTTTTCACCCAGATGGGGATATTCTTCACGCAGACGGGGTATATCGTCGGCGGATATATCACCTTTGCGCCGAAGTTGCACAGCTCCATTGCCTCCACATAGCTCAGCTCGTTGATGGTATAGGCCGTGTGTATCACCTTTGGGTCGGCGGTCATGAAGCCGTCAACGTCGGTCCAGATCTCAAGAGCCTCTGCGTCGAGAGCCGCCGCTATGATGGATGCGGTGTAGTCGCTACCGCCCCGGCCGAGGTTAGTCACCTCCCCGGTGTGCTTGTCGGAGCTTATGAAGCCCGGCACTACGGCGGTTTTCGGTCTGTCTCTGAAAGTTTCGCACACGAGAGTGCGCGTCAGTTCGCTGTCGAGCACGTGCTTGCCGTGCTTTTCCACGGTCTTTATGAAGCTGCGGGAGTCATACCACTTGGCTCCATTAATCAGTTCGGTCACGATAAGCGAGCTTAGCCTTTCGCCGTAGCTGACGATTGCCGCCTGGGTCTTGGGGCTTAGGTCGCGTATGAGGAACACTCCGTAGCAGATGGACAGCAGTTCGTCCAGCAGGGAGTCTATGTCTTTCAGCAGTGTCTCTTGTCTTTCCTTGCCGTCAATCACGGCTTCCACCATGTCGTGGTGGCGTTTGCGTATGGCGGCCAGCTCGTCGGCGTATGTCTTGTCGCCTGAAAATGCTGTCTTTGATGCCGCTATGAGCTTGTCGGTTATGCCTCCGAGTGCGCTCACCACAACGATTGTCTCACCTTGTTCAGCCTCTACTATGTTCTTGAGGCTCAAGATACTCTCCACGAAACCTACGGATGTTCCGCCGAATTTTAATACTTTCATTTCTTTTCTGTTTGGTTTGTCCCCTTTACGGACGGGGATTTTTCAATACATTATAATGTTTAAGATGCAAAAGTAGCAAGAAATATCGTCATTGCCAATTATTTTGTGTCAAAATGGAAGTTTTCGGCGGCTGTTTGTGCGCTTTTTTCACTCCCTGTCCTTGCGACTTTCGGGAGGCAGAGGCGGCATTGGCGGAAGGAAACTGTGCGCCGGCTGTACGCAACCGTGGCACTTGGCATCCGCAAACGGCCTGTTTACGGTGCGTAAATGCCCCGTTTACGGGTCGTAAATGCCGTGTTTACGGGTCGTAAATGGGCGGTTTGCGTAACTGGCTGTGGCTGTTGGCTTTATGAAACCACGGTTTCCTGCACGGAAAAGGCCGGTCTGCGTGGTTGCAGACCGGCCTTTGTGGTGTCGGCAATGGCGTGTCGCCCTGCCGTGTTTGTGACGTTTGCGGTGCGCCTATCGTTTGCCTTTGTGCCTTTTCCGGCCGAACAGGTTGTCGTAACGGTTCATTAGCTTGCGCACAAGCATGAACGTGTCGAACGCAGTGATGCAGTTGCTGATGATGTTAGTCACCAGTTCGCCACGGTTGTTGGCCGGTTTGGGCGTGAAAAGGTTGCCCCACAGGTCGCCTATCTGCTCGCTCCGCTTGTGCAGTTCGCCCTTCAGCTCGTCCTTTCTCAGGCGTATGTCCTCAAGGGTGGTGTAGTTCTGTGTGCTGTCGGCCATGTCTGGTAAACGTGAATGGGGTTGTTCCTCCGCCTATCCCAGCAGGATGCCGGCCATGAAGCGCGTTAGCGGACGCTCAATCCACGGCTTGCGGAAGACAAGTGTTACGATGAATGCTGCCAGGAAGAACGTTGCCACGATGGCAAACGCCCATGCGGTGCCCACAGCCGGAGCCATGGCATAGACAACGGCAAACGACAGATAGAAAAGCACGGCCACGGCAAGCACAAACAATACGGTGGCCAGCACCAGGGCGGCCACAAGGCGCACCAACTTGTCGATTACATCGAACTTCAGATACTCCTTCTGAAGCCCGATGTAGTCTTTCAGCGCCTCAATCAGCTGCGCCAGAGTCTCTATGTTCCTGTCGCTTGACAGCATAGTCATTCGTTTCTGTTTCTGGATGGTAGGGTTGTTGCAGCCGGACGTTACTCTGCCGGAGCTGCGTCCTGGATGTTGTCAACGAGATCGTTCACTTCACGGCGCGACAACTTGATGTTGTGCTTGTTCAGGAAGTCATCTACTGCGTCGGTAATCTTCTCTCTGATGTCAGTACCCTTCTCCGGGGCGAGGAGAAGTCCCAATGCTGCGCCGGCCAAAGCGCCGCCAAAGAAAGCCCCGATATAACCTAAACTTTTCATAATGGTATGGTTTGATTGTTACACAATGTTTGTTTTCGCCTTACAAATATACGGTTTGTTTTTGTAAAGTAGCCTACTTTTGTGTGCTTTTTTTTCAAGTTGCGTCAAGTTATGTGCATTTAACAAACTTTATGTGGGTGTTTTCCGTGCATTTAATTGATAATTCGTAACTTCGCAAGCAAATATTTTGATTTTGACAATCCACAGTTACCAATAATTAATAATGTATAAGCGATGAAGAAATACATGGTTGTGTGCGCAGGTCTGTGCGCTATGATGGCCTTGACAGGGTGCAAGTCGAGTGAAAGTGCTTACAAGAAAGCCTACGAAAAGGCCAAGGCGCAGGAGGCAGCGCAGCAGGTTGCACCACAGGAACAGACGGATACCTATACCGCAGCGCAGGAGACTCCGGTCGTGGCACCGATAGTAGAGAAGCCGGCCAACGAGGTTCAGGTGGTTGACAACGCCGACAACGTGCAGGTAAGGCAGGAGAAAGTGTCGGTAATCGATGGCTCCGGACTCAAGAACTTCAGCGTTGTGGTAGGCTCGTTCTCGCTCAAAGCAAACGCAGACGGCCTGCAGCAGCGTCTCAAGGACAAGGGTTATGCCGCACAGGTGGTGAAGAACGACGACAGGAACATGTACCGCGTGGTGGCAACCACCTTTGACAGCAAGGCAGAAGCAGCCGCCAGCCGCAACGAATTCCGCTCCACTTATCCCGACGCCTGGCTGCTTTACAACGTTCGATAGGCATCCGGACACGCAAATCCCACACATCTGACAACAGAAATTGTCGGACTGACAACAGAAAGTGGCGAGGATACTGGCAATAGACTATGGCAAAAAGCGCTGTGGCATAGCGGTTACTGACCCTCTACAGATAGTTCCCGGAGGGCTGGCCACCGTTCCCACGTCCGGACTTGAAGCCTTTTTGCGCGACTACATGGCTCGTGAGCAGGTGGAACGCATCGTGATAGGCGAACCGAAACAGACCGACGGCACTCCCAGCGAGAACTTCGCACGGGTCAACCAGTTCGTCTGCCGGTGGCGCAAGGCCGTTCCCGACGTGCCGATAGTCTGTTACGACGAGCGGTTCACCTCGGTTCTTGCCCATCAGGCCATGCTTGACAGCGGCATGAGGAAGATGGCGCGGCGCAACAAGGACATTGTTGACGAGATAAGTGCCACGATAATCCTGCGCGACTATATGTCTTCGCGGCATTAGTGCCCCGTATTCATCCCATAGGTGCCTTGCTTGCAGCAGCGGCGAGGCACTTTGGCCGTTATAAGTAAGCCGCAGAACCGTTGTCACCGAACCGCTGAACCTTTATTAGCAAGCCATTAAGCCGTTATTAGCAATTCATTAAGCAGAATGATATTACCTATATATACATACGGACAGCCCGTGCTGCGCAAGGCAGCCGCCGACATACCCGAAGATTATCCCGGACTGGCTGACCTTATCCGCGACATGTTTGAAACTCTGACCGAGTCTGACGGTGTGGGACTGGCCGCTCCGCAGATAGGAAAGGCCATCCGCGTGGTCGTAATCGACCTTGACGTGCTGTCAGACGACCTCCCTGAATATAAAGACTTCCGCAGAGCCTACATCAACCCGCACATCCTTGAGTATGACGACACCGTTTGCGAGAGCATGGAGGAGGGTTGTCTGAGTCTGCCGGGCATACATGAGAGCGTGAATCGCCCGACACGCATCCGCGTGGAGTATCTTGACGAGAACATGAAGCCGCATGACGAGTGGGTGGAGGGCTATCTGGCTCGCGTAATGCAGCACGAGTTCGACCATCTCGACGGCAAAATGTTCATAGACCGCATCTCCGCGTTGCGCAAACAGCTGATCCACGGCAAGCTGCGCGCCCTGTTGCAGGGGCGGTACCGTTGCGGCTACAAGACAAAGGCGGCTGTCAGGCGATAGGAGTCCGTAATCGGGAGGCAGTGCCATGACGGGTTTTCTGAGGAATGTGGTTCTTTTGCTTGCTTCAGCCTTGCCGTTTGCAGCAAAAGGACAGTTCAATACCGACCGTCTGTTGACCATCGGGCGCAGCGCACTGTACTATGAAGACTACGTACTCTCCATACAATACTTCAACCAAGCCATCGGTTCCAAGCCCTATCTCTACGAGCCTTGGTTCTATCGTGGCGTGGCGAAGTACTATCTCGATGACTTTGCTGGTGCCGAGGCCGATTGTTCCGAGGCGTTAAAACGCAATCCATACGTTGTAAACGTGTATGAACTGCGTGGTCTGACGCGCATCCGACAGAAGGAATACGCCGGGGCGATAGCCGATTACAGCCAGGCTTTGAAGTACGACCCGGAGAACCGCAATTTCTGGACGAACCGTGTGCTGTGCCGGATAGAGCTGAAAGACTATGCCGATGCCCTTGCTGACATTGACACTATGCTCGTCCGTTGGCGCGACAACGCTGTTTGTCATGTGATGCGTGCCGATGTGTATCTGCAGCAGGGCGACACAGCCACGGCGGAAGCCTCACTTCACAGGAGCACGGAGCTTGATCCTTATGCCACACAGGCGTGGGCGGCACTGTCAGTCATCAGCTTGTCGCGCGGAAAGTGGCGGGATGCGGAGAAATACCTGGACAAAGCCATTCATCTGCAACCCAAACAGGCCGGCTATTACATCAACCGCGCCATGGCAAGGGTGAACCAGAACAACCTCAGAGGGGCAATGGACGACTACGACACGGCCATTGACCACGACCCGAACAACTTTCTCGGACACTACAACCGCGGGTTGCTGCGCGCCCAAGTGGGCGACGACAACCGCGCAATCACCGACTTTGACTTCGTGTTGCGGCTTGAGCCTGACAATCTCATGGCCCTTTTCAACCGTGCCTTGCTGCTTGACAGGACGGGAGACGTGCGCGGAGCCATAAGAGACTACTCGAAAGTGATAGCCGAGTTTCCCAATTTCTGGGTGGGACTGCACCACCGGGCTGCCTGTTACCGCCGCTTGGGCATGAACAAACAGGCCGAAGCCGACGAGTTCCGCATATACAAGGCGAGGCTATACAAGAGCCTTTACGGTGCCCAGCCGCGCCTTAACCGCAAGCAGATGCGCAAGCGGAGCGACCTCGACCTGTCGAAATACAACCAGCTCGTGGTGGCTGACGAACAGGAAACCGAGCGGAAATATGAGAGCGACTACCGGGGCAGGGTGCAGGACCACAAGGCCGACATGACGCTTCTGCCCATGTTCGAACTGTCATACGAGCCTCATGCGAGCGAGGTGCGCAGCTTTGTGGCCTACGACCGCCTTGTCGAGGCATACAACCAGCGTCCCGGCATCGGCCGCCGCCTCTATGTCAACTGCGGACAGGCCACTCTGAGCGAGCCGCAGTCCAGGATATACTTCAGTCTCATCGACTCTCTGTCGGCGGCAATGGGCGTGACGGACAGGCAAGCGGCCTCTTGCGAACAGATGTTTGGGCGTGCGGTGGCCTATTCGGTCATCCAGAACTTTGAAAGTGCGCGCGAAGACTTGTCAGCCTGTCTGCTTTCCGACAGCACATCGGCCTTGGCCTATTGGCAGAGGGCGGTGTGCCAGTCCAAGATGAACGCCTTTAACGCCTCGCTCGGCACGGATGTGGCCATGCAGACGGCCAATGTGCTCTCCGACCTGTGCAGTGCGATAGAGCTAAGCCCCCAGAGTCCCTACCTGTATTATAACCGTGGCAACGTATATGCGGCGCGCAAGGACTACGCCCACGCCATCGACGACTACACAACCGCCCTGCGGATGGACGCGACCCTTGCCGAGGCGTATTACAACCGTGGCCTCGTGCACATTCTCGCCAAGGACATCAAGGCCGGAACGGCCGACTTGAGCAAGGCCGGCGAGCTTGGCATATACACAGCCTACAGCGTTATAAAGCGTTACTCCAAGGATCCGCAGTGACACTCCCGCCAGCTATTATGTGAGCACCGCCCCCGTGGAACTTCATGTGCCTTTCATCGTGCCGCTTCATGTGCCCTTTTTCGTACTGCTTCATGTGCCCTTTGTTGTACTGCTTAACGTAGCCGCCCTGCAGACAAGCG
>CAVHML010000096.1:0-8918 GCA_963636905.1 bacterium | reverse complement strand
GTGGCTGACAAAAAAAAGCCGCGCACACGGTGTGGAAAAGACTCCGTGCGCACGGTCTGTGGAAAGGGGGCGGCGGCATACTCCTGCTGTCTCCTCCTGCCGCATTGTCTTGTGGATTACTCTTGCTGCATTATCTTTCCGCCCTCTTCCAGTGCTTGCATATTGAGCGGAATAAGGTTGTGGTGGCGTTCGGGAAGAGTCTTGTAGAGAGCCTTCTCCATGCCGCTGTTGCTTATAATGGGGCACACTTTCAGGAATCCGCCCAGCACAATCATGTTGAATATCTTGCTGTTCTTCATCTCAGCCGCCTTGTCCATAGCGTCAATGCGGTAAACGGTGATGTCCTTGCGGTCGGTTGGCTTCATTATGCCGTAGCCGTCGTATATCAGTATGCCGCCCGGCTTCACCTTGGGGGCGAACTTGTCGAGCGAAGGCTGGTTGAGTACGATGGCCACATCGTAGGTACTGAGTATGGGCGAGGATATCTTCTCGTCGCTCACTATCACGGTCACGTTGGCCGTACCGCCGCGCTGCTCAGGCCCGTAGGCCGGCATCCACGTCACTTCCTTGTCTTCCATCAGTCCCGAATAGGCGAGTATCTTGCCCATGGAGAGCACTCCCTGTCCGCCGAAGCCCGATATAATTATCTCTTTCTTCATCTTTTACTTCTCCTTTTTGGTTTGTGACGGCTCTGCAAGTGGCCGCCGTACTTCTCCGATGCGCCTATACAGTGGTGTCTTTGAGGTCGCCCTTGGGGTAGAACGGGAACATATTCTCCTGCATCCACAGGTTTGCCTTGTGGGGGGAGAGCTTCCAGCCACTGTTACACGTGGAGACAATCTCCACCAAGCTGCTGCCTTTGCCGTCCATCGAGGCTTGGAACGCCTTGCGTATGGCCTTCTTGGCTTTGAGTATCGCACCAACGGTCTCCACGCTCTGACGGGTAACGTAGCACGTTCCTTCGAGCTGTGCGGCTATCTCGGTGAGCTTCAGGGGGAAACCATGCAGCTCGGCCACACGTCCGTAGGGACAAGTGCTTGTCTTCTGCCCCATCAAGGTGGTTGGAGCCATCTGTCCGCCGGTCATTCCGTAGATGGCGTTGTTTATGAATATTATGGTGATATGCTCGCCGCGGTTGAGTGCGTGGATGGTTTCGGCGGTTCCGATGCACGCAAGGTCGCCGTCGCCTTGATAAGTGAACACGAGGCGGTCGGGCCAAAGGCGTTTGATGCCCGTGGCCACTGCCGGTGCGCGTCCGTGGGCGGCCTCCTGCCAGTCTATGTCAAGGTAGCGGTAGGCGAACACGGCGCAGCCCACGGGACTAACGCCCACGGTTTTGTCTTCCATGCCCATCTCCTCGATAACCTCTGCCACGAGTTTGTGAACCACTCCATGGCTGCACCCCGGACAGTAGTGCATCGGCACATCGTTCATCAGTGCCGGCTTCTTGTAAACCAGGTTCTCAGGTGAAATTATATTGTCCATTGTATTCTGCCTCCTCTACATTAGTTTGCTTTTCAGTGCCTCTACTATCTCGTTAGGCTCCGGCACAATACCGCCAAGGCGACCGTAGTGCTCCACGGGCACGCTGCCGTTGACTGCCAGCCGCACGTCCTCGACCATCTGGCCGGCGTTTATCTCGGCCACGAGTAGCCCCTTCTTGCCCTTGGCAATGTCGCTTACGGCCTTTGAGGGGAACGGCCAGAGCGTTATCGGGCGCATCAGACCTACCTTGATGCCCTCGCTGCGGGCTATCTCAATGGCCTTTTGGGCTATGCGGGCGGCGCTTCCGAAGGCAACAATCACGTAGTCAGCGTCCTCGCACTGCATGGTCTCGTAGCGCACCTCGTTCTGTTCTATCTCCCGATACTTGGCTTGCAGGTGCAGATTGTGCGCCTCCATGGCCTCAGGCTTCAGTTCCAGCGATGTCAGAATATTGGGTTGGCGCCCCTTTTCGCGACCGAACGTCGCCCAAGGGCACTCCTTCTTGATCTCTTCTTCGGTGCGGCGCGGCTTGTAGGGCGGCATCACCACCTTCTCCATCATCTGTCCGATTACTCCGTCGCTCAATATCATGGCCGGAATACGGTATTTGAAAGCCAGCGTAAAGGCCAGATCCATGAAGTCGGCCATCTCCTGAACGGAGTTGGGAGCAAGTACTATTATATAATAGTCGCCGTTTCCGCCTCCGCGAGTGGCCTGGAAATAGTCGCTCTGCGACGGTTGTATGGTGCCCAGTCCGGGACCTCCGCGCTGCACGTTGACTATTACGCCGGGTATTTCCGCCCCTGCCATATAGGCAATGCCCTCCTGCATGAGTGCCACACCTGGGCTTGACGATGACGTAAACGCCCTTTTGCCTGCGCCCGCAGCACCGTGTACCATGTTTATGGCGGCCACTTCGCTCTCGGCCTGCAGCACAACCATGCCCGTAGTCTCCCACGGTTTGTCGAGCGACAGGGTCTCTATCACCTCGCTCTGCGGCGTTATGGGGTAGCCGAAGAAACCGTCTGCCCCGCAGCGGATGGCGGCACGGGCTATCGCCTCGTTGCCTTTCATCAATGTAACTTCCTGTTCTGCCATGCTGTCACTCCTCCATCTTTTTGCGGTAAACCGTTATGCAGCCGTCGGGGCACACTATTGCGCATGCCGCACAACCCACGCAAGCGTCGGCGTTGGCCACCTCCACATACGGATAACCGTGTATGTTCACTTTCTTTGCCAGTGCTATGACACTCTGGGGACAGGCCACCACACAAAGCGAGCAGCCTTTGCACCTGTCAGTGTCCACTACAATGGCACCTCTCATCTTGCTCATAAAGTATTCCTTTCCTCTTTTGCTCCGTCAGGGGTTGTACGCGTCCTTGTGATAGAAGCCAAGAATGTCGTCAAGCATCGCCTTGGCCTCCACAGCGGGACTGTCTGCGTCCAGCTCTATGGCGGCTATATAGTTGTTTATGGCCTCTTGCCAGTTGCCCTCCTTGCGGAATTGGTTGCCCCGGCGGTAGAGTTCCTCTGCGGTACTCACCTGTAGAACTCCTTTTTACCGGCCGCCAGCGTGTTCTTCATCAGCGAGCAGATGGTCATAGGTCCTACACCTCCGGGCACGGGAGTTATGAACGAGCACTTGGGAGCCACCTCGTCGAACTTCACGTCTCCGTTAAGTCTGAAGCCGCTCTTGCGCGTTGCGTCGGGTACACGTGTCGTTCCCACATCGACAATCACGGCTCCTTCCTTCACCATGTCGGCCGTTACGAAGTCTGGACGGCCTATTGCCGCAATGATAATGTCTGCCTGACGACACTCCTCCTTGAGGGTTTTCGACCGGCTGTGGCACACTGTAACGGTGGCGTCGCCATACTGCTTCTGCATCATCAGCTGCGCCATTGGCTTGCCAACGATGTTGCTGCGCCCCAGCACCACGCACTTCTTGCCGCTCGTTTCTATGTTGTAGCGTTTCAGCAGAGTGATTATGCCCAGCGGAGTAGCCGAGATGAAGCACGGCAAACCTATGGCCATGCGCCCTACGTTGACAGGATGGAAGCCGTCAACGTCCTTGCGATAGTCGATTGCCTCAATGATTTTCTGTTCGTCTATGTGCTTGGGCAACGGCAGCTGCACGATGAAACCGTCAACGTCGGCGTCGTTGTTGAGCTTATCGACACAGGCGAGCAGTTCTTCCTCGCTCACCGTGTCTTCAAAGCGGATGAGTGACGACTTGAAACCGCACGCCTCGCACGCGATAACCTTGTTCTTGACGTAAGTCTCCGAGCCGCCGTCGTGACCCACAAGCACCGCAGCGAGGTGCGGACGCTTGCCTCCCTGCGCCACTATCTGCGCCACTTCTTCGGCTATCTCTTCCTTTATCTTGGCCGCAGTGGCCTTTCCGTCTATAAGTTGCATATCGTTATATAAGTTTATGTGTAAGAAAACGCACGCTGTACGCTACATTTTCGGCATGCCCTTCATGCCTTTCATGGCGTTGGCCATCTGCATCATCTTTGAATTGGACATGCCTGACATCATGCGCATCATCTTTCTCATCTGGTCAAACTGCTTCATCAGCTTGTTCACCTCCTGTATGTCCGTGCCAGAACCCTTGGCTATGCGCATACGGCGGCTCTGGTTTATCAGGTCAGGGTTGGCGCGTTCCTTGGGAGTCATGCTGTTTATTATGGCCTCAATGCCCTTGAAGGCATCGTCATCTATGTCGATGTCCTTTATGGCCTTGCCCACTCCCGGTATCATAGCGGCCAGATCCTTGATGTTGCCCATCTTCTTTATCTGCTGTATCTGCGCCATAAAGTCGTTGAAATCGAACTTGTTTTTGCGTATTTTCTTTTCAAGTTCCTTGGCTTTTGCTTCGTCATACTGCTGCTGGGCACGCTCCACAAGGCTCACAATGTCGCCCATGCCGAGTATTCGGTCGGCCATACGGTCGGGGTGGAACACGTCGATGGCCTCCATCTTCTCGCCCGTTCCGACAAACTTGATGGGCTTTGTCACCACGGTACGTATCGAGAGAGCGGCACCGCCGCGCGTGTCACCGTCAAGTTTCGTGAGCACCACGCCGTCGAAGTCGAGCCTTTCGTTGAACTCCCTGGCCGTGTTCACAGCGTCCTGACCCGTCATTGAGTCAACCACGAAGAGCGTTTCGTCGGGGTTGAGCGACTTCTTGAGCGTCTCAATCTCGTTCATCATCTCCTCGTCCACGGCCAACCGTCCGGCAGTATCGACTATTACCACGTCGTTGCCCTTGGCCTTGGCCTCGCGTATGGCGTTGGCGGCTATCGCAACCACGTCCTTGCTGTCAGGCTCTGTATATACAGGCACATCGACAGTTGCCCCCACAACCTTCAGCTGTTCTATGGCTGCGGGGCGGTAAACGTCGCAAGCCACGAGCAAAGGCTTCTTGTGATGGCGCGTCTTGAGCAGGTTTGCCAATTTTCCGCTGAACGTTGTCTTACCCGAACCTTGCAGTCCCGACATGAGAATTACGGCAGGACGGCCTTCCAAATGCAGCTCCGAGGCAGTGCCTCCCATGAGTTCGGCCAGCTCATCGTGCACTATCTTGACCATCAGCTGCCCCGGTTTCACCGCCGTAAGCACGTTCATTCCGAGAGCTTTCTGCTTCACGGTGTCGGTAAACGACTTGGCTACCTTGTAGTTCACGTCGGCATCGAGGAGCGCACGGCGCACGTCCTTCAGCGTTTCGGCCACGTTTATCTCCGTTATCTTGCCTTCACCCTTCAGTATTTTGAACGACCGGTCCAGTCTCTCGCTTAAATTTTCAAACATTTGCTTGCTTTGCTATTCTTTGTTTCTACTCTGTTCTTTCTATGCAAAGGTAGGGCTTTCTGTCAACAAGCGGCCAAAAGGCAATCGGGTTTTATAATATTTTAAAACGTTTTCCGTACAAACTGCGCACACCAATAATGGAATGTGCAGTTTTGAACTGCGGAAGATGCAGGTGCAAGCCGCACTGTTTAGACTCAATGGCGGCAGTGGGGCAGACAAAGGCTATACCGCTTTTTACACACAGACCGTGCCGTTAGAACTTAATGGAGGCAGTGGGGCAGAGCCTCGAAGAGGCTTAATCTCAGTAACCCCACGTGCCAACGTGTGGACAGTTGTGCTTGGCGCATACAGGTCGGCTTCGAAGATGCCGCACAACTGCGGAAAGGCTGCTGTACTGCTGCGTATAGAGCGCCATACAGGTGCGGACAAGTCTGTGGAGGCTTATGTGCGGCATCTTCGAAGCCGATGTTACCTGCTGTATATACACCCCATGTTCCGCTGTCGCTGCACATGGGGTTACTGAGGTGCGGCCTCTTCGAGGCCAAAAGGGCGGCAACCTGTCCGTAGCGGTTGATGCGCAGTTGACCGAATGCGGCCTCTTCGAGGGCAAAGCCGGGGAGTGATTAAGCAAACTACGGCATTTGCGCATCGTAAACGGTATGTTTAGCCATCGTAAATGCACCGTTTACGGGTCGTAAACGGGCGGTTTACGGGACGCAAACCGCCGGGTTGTTTGTGGCAAGTGTAATGGCGGTGGGAAAAGGGTGGGGGATTTGGCGTGTGGAAAGGTCAGACTTTCATCAGGTCACTCATTACCATGTCGCTGACAAACAGTCCGTTGCGGGTTAGCCTGAGGCGGTTGCCCTCATGGCAGAGCAGCCCGTCGGTGATGTAACGCGCGGCGTTGGCCAAGCAGTAGTCGAGGCGTGGTTTGCCGAAGTCGTGCTCCAAGCGGTCGAGTTCTATGCCTTCGGCAGTCCTTAGAGCCAGCATCACGGTGTCGTTGTAGCGCGTGTCGGAGTCGAGAACCTCCGCTTCTGACGGCAGAACTCCACGGTCTATCGCCTCAATGTAACGCTCCACGTCGGCTATGTTCCAGCTCCGTCGGTCGCCGGTGTAGGAGTGGGCGGCGGCACCGATGCCCATGTACGGCACACCGCGCCAGTATCCGCTGTTGTGAAGCGCACGCCGGCCGGGCAGAGCGTAGTTGCTTATCTCGTAATGCTCGTATCCGGCGGCGGCAAGGCGGTCTGTAAGGGCGTAGTACATGGCTCGGCTCGTCTCCTCGCCGGTCTCCTTTACACTGCCGTCCTGCCTCATTCGATAGAGCTGCGTGCCCTCTTCATACATCAGACTGTAGGCCGAGATGTGGCTTACGCCCAGACTTAGCACCTCGTCTATGTCCGTCTGCCAGTCGTCAAGGGTCTCGCCGGGGAAGCCGAACATGAGGTCTATGCTTATGTTGCCTATACCTGCGCGGCGCAGATTGTCCACTGCCGCCCGCGCTTCGGCTGCATTGTGACGGCGGCGCAGGAAGTTGAGACGGCTGTCATTGAACGTCTGTACGCCCATGCTAACCCTGTTCACCGGCAAAGAGGCCAGTAGGGCGGCGTAGTCGGGCGTAACGTCGTCGGGATTGCACTCTACCGTCACCTCCACTGCCTCCGAACAGTCTATTCCGGCAAAGAGTTTTTGCAACAGAACGGGCGGCAGCTGGCTCGGAGTGCCTCCACCTATATATATAGTATGCCACGGTTCGCGGGCGAAATCCTGCCTGAGCGAGAGTTCCTTCAGCAGGGTTTCCACATAAGCGGGGCGCAGACGGGAGAACGTAGTGGAGTAGAAACCGCAGTAGATGCAGCGGCTTGCACAAAACGGAACGTGGACATAAAGGCCTTGCATAGTGAGAATTTTGGTGCAAAAATACTAATATTGCTTAACTTCCGGGATGTTTTCTTCCCGTGAGTTTGTCGTTACGGTGGAAAATACATAACTTAGAGGCCGAATAACAGACAGGCTTCAGACCTGAAAAACATTACAAACCTAAAATCTATTGGCCCTATGAAGGTATATCAGACTAACGAAATCAAGAACATTGCGCTGCTTGGCAGTGCGGGTAGCGGCAAGACTACGCTTGCCGAATCAATGCTTTACGAAGCTGGAGTGATAAAAAGGCGCGGCTCGGTGGAAGCCAAAAACACCGTGAGCGACTATTTCCCGGTGGAGCAGGAGTACGGCTACTCCGTGTTCTCCACCGTTTTCCATGTGGAATGGAACGGGAAGAAACTGAACATCATAGACTGTCCCGGTTCCGACGACTTCGTTGGCGGTGCCATAACGGCGCTCAACGTGACCGATCAGGCCGTGTTGCTCATCAACGGGCAGTATGGCCCAGAGGTGGGGACGCAGAACAACTTCCGTTACACGGAGAAACTGAAGAAGCCGGTGATATTCCTCGTCAACCAACTCGACAGCGACAAGTGCGACTTCGACACCATTATCGCCGGCATGAAAGACATCTACGGCCCGAAGTGCGTGCAGATACAATACCCCATAGAGACAGGGCCGGGCTTCAACTCGCTCATCGACGTGCTCCTGATGAAGAAGTATTCGTGGAAACCTGAGGGAGGCGCACCCATCATAGAGGACATTCCGGCAGAGGAAATGGACAAGGCAAGTGCGCTGCACAAGGCACTTGTGGAGGCTGCGGCCGAGAACGACGAGGGACTGATGGAGAAGTTCTTTGAGGAAGAGACGCTCTCTGAGGACGAATTGCGCGAGGGTATCCGCAAGGGACTGGTCACCCGGAGCATCTTCCCGGTGTTCTGCGTGTGCGCCGGAAAGGACATGGGCGTGCGCCGTCTGATGGAGTTCCTTGGCAACGTTGTGCCGTTTGTTAGCGAAATGCCTAAGGTTCACAACACGAGAGGCGAGGAAGTACCGGCAGACAGCAATGGTCCTACATCTTTGTATTTCTTCAAGACGGGTGTGGAACCGCACATCGGCGAGGTGCAATACTTCAAGGTGATGAGCGGAACGATAAAGGCCGGCACCGATTTGTCCAACGCTGACCGTGGGTCGAAGGAGCGTCTGGCACAGATGTTCGTGTGCGCCGGAGCCAACCGACTGCCCGTTGACGAGCTGCACGCCGGCGACATAGGATGCACAGTGAAGCTGAAAGACGTGAAGACAGGCAACGCCCTCAACGGCAAAGACTGCGACTACCGATATGATTTCATCAAGTATCCAAACTCAAAATACTCTCGTTCCATCAAGGCAGTCAACGAGCAGGACACCGAAAAGCTCATGGCCGCATTGGTAAAAATGCGTCAGGAAGACCCCACGTGGGTGGTTGAGCAGAGCAAGGAGCTGCGCCAGATTATCGTACACGGGCAGGGAGAGTTCCATCTGCGCACACTTAAGTGGCGTCTGGAGAACAACGAGAAGCTGCAAGTGACCTATGGCGAACCGAAGATACCTTACCGCGAGACCATAACCAAGGCAGCCCGTGCCGACTACCGCCATAAGAAGCAGTCGGGAGGTGCCGGACAGTTCGGCGAAGTGCACCTCATCGTGGAGCCATACGCTGAAGGTATGCCCGACCCGACGGTGTTTAAGTT
>CAVHML010000095.1:0-8942 GCA_963636905.1 bacterium | reverse complement strand
GAAGAGTGAAGAATGGGCTGCGCACAAGCAGATACCATTCTTCATTTTTGTATGCTCGTGCCGAGCATAAACTGGCAGAAGCAGCATAGCTAACGGCGGTGAAGGCAGACGGACGTTGGGCTATATGGCAAGCACGTATGCCGTCTGTATTGTTCGCGTGCACCGTCGATATTGTCTGCGTGCGCCGTCGGCATCGTGCGAGCCGTATGCGCTTGTTGATACGGAGATGCTCCGCAAACTGAAAAGGGGTGTGCAAGGCGTAGAAGCCCGGCACACCCCTTTGCGGGAATGATGACTATACCTATTATTTCACGAGATATTTCTTGCCGTTGCGTATGTAAAGCCCCTTCTGCGGCACGCTTGTCAACCGCCGTCCCTGCAGGTCGTAGATGAAGTTGTCGGCCTTAGCGTTGAAACTCGTCTTGACTTCAGTGATGCCCGACACGTCCGCGCTGCTGTAGGTAAGGGTGAAGTTGTCAAACACGAGCCATGTGGTGCCGGCGGACGGCTCTGCCACACCAACGGTGAGCACTCCGTCGGTGACAGCCACGTCAACCGAGAGCTTGCCGTAGGCGGAATTGCTTGCCATCTTGTCGCGTTCGGTATCGAAATCGCTGCCTGAGCAGCTCTGGCTCACCACGTCTTTGGCGGTCGCTGTACTTGTAGCAGCGTAGAGATAGCCCGTATTGCTGCCATCGCCGTTGGCCATCTGGCAAGTTACCGTGTATCGTCCTTCGGGAAGTCCTGAGATGGTTTGCGAGATGTCGAAGTTTGTTGAGTGCCAAACCTCGGCAGCTCCGTTGTAACGCTGGTTGCCCCATGTGCCCGACAGAGTCCATCCGTAGCCGTTGGCGGCCACAAACGAGGGGTTGGCCAGCAGAGGAGTAATGTCAACAGGAGCATCGCTGCGCAGAGTGTAGTCGTGGTGGAAACGGCTGCGGCTGACAGCAAAGAGCTGAAGGTGGCAGATGTCGTCACCAGTCTTGTTGCAGGCCAGTTCTTCTCCGGCTTTGTATCCGTTGTCCGGTGTCCACAGTCCGAGCCAGTTGCCCGTGTACTTGCCATTCTCCACCGTCCAGCTGTCGCCGTTGTAGTCGAAGAGCAAGCGCGTCCATTCGCACGCCAGAGGTTGGTCGTGGGTGCGCATCTGGTCAGGGCGGTCCCACTCGGTCTGAAGCAGCAGTGCATCGTAGTCAATGTTACGCAGACAGAATGCGTCGCCATAGGTTTCGATAGTGAACACGGTAGCCAGGTCGGTCATAGGCTCCACCGGGGTGGAGAAGAGCAGAGCCTTGTTGCCGTTTTTCGGAGCGTCGCGCAGTGCCACGAGCAGGTCGGCCTCGTCTGATGCAAGTACGAAGTAGCTGCTGGCGGAGAGTTTCTTCAGTTCATCAGCCGAGCTGACTATGCTGTAGCCCTTATCCGTTGTGAGAATGTTGTAGTAAGAAAAGTCGGAAGCCTTGACGTTGACGGTGTAGATGTAGTCTACATTGTGATACGTGGCCGTTGCAACAGTCGATTGCTTCACGTTCTTCAGTTCAAACGAAGTGCCATGCGAACCGTCCTGCCAGGTAATGTCGTCAGGGTTGGCGTACGACGGAATGACAAGCCTCAACGTGCAGTCGCTGCCGGCCAAGACGCGCACACTGTCGGTCTCCGCACCGTTGATGGTCTGCTGCGCTTCCACCACGTTGATACTGAACACGCTCTCGCTCACCGCACCGCTCTGGTTGGCATACTGGCAGCGGTACTGGCGCGAGGCTACGATTGCCGGAATGGTCACTGCGTTAGACGTAGAACCGTTGTCCCAGAGGTAGTCGTTAGTCCAGCCGGTTGTCGCACTGGCCGACAGACTTACGCTTGAGCCTTGCAGCACGGTCTTCTCCGTTGTGGCCGCCTCCACCCCATCAACGGCCATCTTCTCCGTCATAAGGTCGGCCTTGCCGTCGCCGCACACGGCTATGGCAAAAGCCTGATGGCTCACTTTGCCGTTGGCTGCGGTATAGCTGACGCGGTAGATGTAGCTGCGGTCGGCCTTTACGGTTATGCTGCGTGTGGTCTCCCCGGTGCTCCAGAGCCATTTGCCTGTGTCTTCCGTCCCCTCGGGCAACTGCGGCACGAGCGTGATGTCGGCACTGTCGGCAGGAATGGCCTTGGTTGCCCCGGCCTCATAGTTGTATTTCAGTCCGCCGAGGTTGGTCTGGTTGGCGTAGGTCTCACCTTTATATATAATGTCTCCCGAAAGCGGAGTGATGGCAGAGTCGGCTGCAATGGCCGGACGCCAACTCGTGAGCGTGGAGAAGCCTATATGGTCGAAGCCACCGCTGTTCTGGCTGTAGTTGCCGCCGCCACCGTCGGGACAAATCTTGGCGTGCGCCTTGTCGGCATACTGGAGCTTAATACCGCGCATTCCCTCGTAGTAACCGATGGCACGGTCCCAATAGGGACGGTACTCGCCGCTTCCGCCAGTGTTAGGGCCGGTCATCTGCCATCCCGAGCCCATCGTGCCACGACAGTCGGCGTAGTTATAATTAATCCAAGGTAGCGATGTGGCGTCAACGCCGCCGAAATTCATGGCAGCGACGAACTCCGTTCCGGCGGCAATGCGGTCGTTCATGTAGGCAAAGAGGTCGTCGCCCTGGTTGAGACCCACCGTGCAGATGTCGAGAGCCAGGCCGAGAGCCATCAGAGCGTGGCCCTGGTCGCGTCCGCTCTCCTGCATCTGGCCGAGATAGCCCAACGGACCGCGCTCGTCGGGCAGCACCACGGGCACAAGATTGCCGATGAATTCATCGCACCCATCGTTGAGTATCAAAGTGTTGTTGGTGCGGTCTTTATACGTACCCACATGGTCGTACTTGTAGAAAGACACGCCTTGGTTGTACATGTGTACATCGTCGCACAGTATGCCTATGCTCATCACGCACAATGCGTTGCACAATCCCCAGTTGCTCCAGTAGTGTCCGGGACGCTGGCCGAGGTTGCTGTAGCGGGCATTGAGCCAAGTGTCGTGGCGGCGGCGCAGGAAATCGATGGCAGGATTGTACCACACACGTATCATATACTGGCGGAATATCTCAAAGTCTTCGCTGCTCCAACCTTCATAGTCACGCATCAGCTCGGCAGCATTGGCCAGTTCGTAGCCGTAAATGCCGGCGGCGAGCGACAGGTTGGTGTCGCCACTCACATATTTATTGCCCTTTGCCCATGCCATAAGTATGCGCACTGCGGCATCGGCATTGGCCGTTGTGCCGCCGATTTTCCAGCGCAAAGCGTTCTGATACGCCATGGCTGCACCACGTGCCACGTTCATATAGTTCTGGCCGCTGCCGCCTCCGCGCACAATAGTCTCCACAGGCCAAGTTTGTGTGTCAGCGCTGCTGTATCCGTTGGCGCACAATATTTCCCACGCCTTGGTTATGGTTGCGTCGCCTTCGGCCAACAGTTTCTTTGCCCGGTCGATGTCCTGCTGGGAGACAATGCCGCCCGGATGGATGAAGCCGTGGTTGCTTGTTTCCTCAAACACACGCTTCGAGGCGTAGCCTTCGGTGGCTTTCGCCTTGTCAAATGCGGTCTGCAAAGCCAGCAAACGCTCGTCGAGCAGAAGCTGCGAAGCCTTGCCCGTGGTCAGTTCCGTGTCGGCTATGTCCACAGCGTCCTGCACTTCGCTTATGGCATTGGGCGCATAGTTGCCCGTAGCTGCGGCAATCCATGTCTTCGCCTCGGCCACAAGGGTCTGCAAAGCGGTCGGGTCGCCGGGCGTACCGTAGCGATATTCCTTGTCTATGTCGGTGGCTATGGCTGCGAGCGACTGCACTTCGGCATCGCTGACGGCCTCTCCGTAGATGCGGAAGTCGGCCACGAGAGTGTTTCTCAGGAAGTTGTCATCGGCAAACGGGGAGCGTCCAATGTAGCAGCAGGTGGGCGTTTGGGTGAAAACCTTGCTAAGGATGGGCATGGAGGCGTTCTCGCCCATAAGTTTTCCGTCGATAAAGAGTTCGCCGGTGGTGCCGCTTTGGCGGTAAACCACGCTCACCCACCGTCCCTTGGGCGATGTGGAGCCAACCTCTATGCCACTTTCATTATTATAACCGCTGGCTGACGCAGCCATGCGCTGGGCATTCAGGCGGTAGGTGATGTACTGGCCCTCGGTGGCTGTGCCGGTTGCCGTTGTGGAGAATGTCCACAGGAAGAAACCGTTGCCCGACAGCGACGCGTCACTGGCCACACGGTAGCAAGCGGCCACCGTGTAGTCGTTGAGCGACTGCACTATTTCGCCCGTAGCCTTGTTCATGAGCAGATAGCCCCGGTTGTTGCCGAGGTCGAGAGCGTGGTATTTGCCAATCTGAACCACCGATGCGACACCGGCAGCCTGAACCGTGACTCCCGAAACCGGGTCGGTTATGTTTCTGTCAGACACATTCTCGAAGTCGAGATGCATCTTCAGATTGTCCTGCGCCGGCAGACACGCAGCCAGTGCAAGCAGTAATGAGGTAATAGTTGTTCTAAGCATGTAGTTAATTTAATTGTTAGTTCGCAGCAAATGTACGGGTTTTCATCCGTAACTGCCCCACTTATATGTCCCAAACCGCCTGTTTGTTTCGTACAACTCGGCCGTTTGTACTTTTCAGGCATACCTTGCTGTACAAAAAGCGCACATACGGGCACTGTCAGACCTAACCTTTCAAGCCATGAAACGCACCTGTCATGCGCAAGCGAGGGGCGGATGCGCAAGAAAAAGACGTTTGCAAGCCTTGCGATAGCGGCGTTTTTATGGCGGAAAATGCTAAATTTGCAATCGGAAAAACAACTGTGCTATATGGAAAAGAGCTATGACAATCTGGGCGTAATAGACTTCGGGCAGCCGCGGGACATGTCGAAGAATATAATAAAGGTGATAGGCGTGGGCGGCGGAGGGTGCAATGCCGTGCGCAATATGTACGAGGAAGGCATGACGGGAGTGACGTTTGCGGTGTGCAACACTGACAGCCAGTCGCTCGTGAAGTCGCCTGTGCCTGTGAAAATCATGCTCGGCTCGGCCGGACTCGGTGCGGGAGCCAACCCCGAAGTGGGGCGCAAGGAGGCGCAACAGAGCATAGAGCCGATAAAGAAGATGCTCGACGACGGCACACAGATGGTGTTTGTCACAGCCGGAATGGGCGGCGGCACAGGCACAGGAGCCGCTCCCGTGGTGGCAGGCATAGCCAAGGCCAAGGGCATACTGACCGTCGGCATCGTGACAATACCCTTCTGGTTTGAGAAACGCAAGAAGATAGTGAAGGCGTTGAAGGGGGTTGAGGAGATGCGCAAGAACGTTGACGCACTGCTAATCATCAACAACGAGCGGCTGTGCGACGTGTATGCCGACTCGCAGATAACGGTCAAGGAGGCTTTCCACCGCGCCGACGACATACTGGGCAACGCCACAAAGAGCATATCCGAACTGATTACGGTGGACGGAGACGTCAATCTCGACTTCCGCGACGTGGAGACAACCATGCGCGGAGGCGGCGGCGCAATCATGGCAATGGGACGCGCCAGCGGTGAAAAGCGCGTTGAGAAGGCCATACTCAACGCTCTCGACTCGCCACTGCTGTACGGGAGCAACATAGACAAGGCGGAAAAGATACTGTTCAACATATATACCAGCCCGGAATCGCCGCTCGTGGTGTCGGAAATCCGCGAGATAGACGCGTTCATGGACGAACTCAACCCCGACATCGACGTGATTTGGGGAGTGTCGGACGACGACTCGCTCAACGCTGACGCAAAGGTGACGATACTGGCCACGGGACTTGACGACGATTTCAACGTGCCCGACAACTACAAGCACGCCGATGACGACACGCTTTACGACGGGATGATAAAGAAACTGTACTGCCCCAAGCGCGGAAAAGAGGCCGAGGACAAGGCGGAGAGCCACGACACGGAAAACTTCACCGTGACCGTTGGCGACGGACAAGGCAACACCCACGTGGTGGAAAACGAGCCTCTGCACAACGACAACGGCAGTTCGGACGTGGAAAGCAGCAACCCGGATGTGGAAAATAGCGGTTCGAACGGAGGGAACAGTGCCTCGGATGACGGCAACAGCAGCCAGAACGTGGGAAATGATGCTTCCGGCGCAGAAAAACACGGCCAACCGGAGGCAAAGAAGCCACAGCCGCACTCGTTTTTTGAACGGGTAAAGAGGGCTTACGAGAAATTCAACGCAGAGATAATAGGCGACATGGGGGCGGAGTAGCGTTATGGAAAATGATGAAACAAAATTGGAGGCTCTCGCCAACACGGTGAGTCTCTTGGCCGGACAGTTGTGTTCGTTAGGCCGCTACGACCTCCTGCTAAAGGCATTGGGCACGGCTGCGCTCGAAGAACTGCGCATCGAAGCCGCCCGATCACAGCTCAGCCGCCTCGTAATCACCAAGGACTACCGCTTCATCCTGCAGGACTTGAACTGCGAAGTGAAGCTCTCGCCAGTACACAAGGCCATCTACTTGCTCTTTCTCAACCATCCCGAGGGCATAGAGTTCAAGCGTCTGGCCGATTACCGTGGCGAACTGCTCGCCCTCTACCGCAGAATGTCGAACAGAATAGACGACTCGATGATTGAAGAGAGCATCGACAGGCTCACGTCTCCGCTCGACAACGCCATCAACGAGAAGTGTTCGCGCATAAAACACGCCTTCTCCGAAGTGATGGACAGCCACATGGCCAGCTATTACGTGATAAGCAGCCACGTGCGTTGCCCCGTGAGCGGAGTGGGAAAGATATGGTATCGCCGCCTGAAACAGATAACCCTGCCGCGCGAACTCGTGGTGTACGAGTGAGAAAATGCAGCGTTTGGGTGACAATATAGGCACATTAAAAAATCCGCACTGCCCGAAAGCAATGCGGATTTAGTGTTTTATAAAGTCGCAAGCGGCTTAGCCGTTGTGCTTCTTCATTATCTTGATCAGCTCTACCACCTTGTGTGAGTAGCCGATTTCGTTGTCGTACCAAGATACAACCTTAACGAAGTTGTCTGTCAAATATACACCTGCGTTAGCGTCGAAGATAGAAGTAAGAGCGCAACCAAGGAAGTCAGAAGAAACAACTGCATCCTCTGTGTAGCCCAGTACACCCTTCAGCTCACCTTCAGAAGCCTTCTTCATTGCAGCGCAGATAGCCTCCTTAGAAGCAGCTTTCTTCAAATTGACAGTCAGGTCAACTACAGACACGTCCAGAGTGGGGACACGCATAGAGATACCTGTCAGCTTGCCGTTCAGCTCAGGGATAACCTTGCCAACAGCCTTGGCAGCTCCTGTAGAAGAAGGAATGATATTGCCTGCAGCAGCACGGCCACCGCGCCAGTCTTTCATTGAAGGACCGTCAACAGTCTTCTGTGTTGCTGTTGTAGAGTGAACTGTTGTCATCAAACCAGTCTCGATGCCGAAGTTGTCGTTCAGCACCTTGGCGATAGGAGCCAAGCAGTTGGTTGTGCAAGAAGCGTTAGAAACGATCTTCTGGCCGTTGTACTTGTCAGTGTTTACACCGCAAACGAACATATCGGCCTGGTTGCCATTGGCATCAGCCTTTGAGGGAGCTGAGAGCACAACGTACTTTGCGCCGGCCTTCAGGTGCTTCTCTGCCTTGTCATAAGCGAGGAAGAGACCAGTAGATTCCACTACATACTCAGCACCTACCTCGTCCCACTTCAGGTTTTCGGGGTCGCGCTCAGCAGTAACACGGATGTGGTTGCCGTTTACAATCAGCTCGCTCTTCTCAACGTCAGCCTCAATTGTGCCGTTGAACTGGCCGTGCATTGTGTCATACTTCAGCATGTAAGCCATGTAATCAACCGGGCACAAGTCGTTGATAGCGACTACCTGTACTTCCTTAGCGTTCTCAGCTTCAACTGTAGAACGGAAAACGAAACGACCGATACGGCCAAATCCGTTAATACCAATCTTAATCATTTTACTTCGTTTTATTTGTTTAAGGGTTTAAAAATGTTGCTTATCCTCAATCTTTCTGCTGCTGTCCGAGCCACCCTTGTTTGAGTAATGAATATCCAAATGCGGAGCTTTTTCAGCACTTTCCCTGTTTTTCGGACGCAAAGTTACGAACTATTTTTTATATTTGCACTACATTTCTGCATTAAATAAACCAAAAACAAACATAATGAGCCGTTTCTTGAATGAGTTTAAGGAATTTTCTGTAAAGGGAAACGCCGTTGATATGGCTGTAGGTGTAATCATTGGCGGCGCTTTCGGCAAGATTGTCTCGTCAATAGTCAGCGACATGATAATGCCGCCCATCGGCTGGCTGATAGGCGGAGTGAACTTCACCGACCTGAAAGTGACGCTTCCCTCGGTGTCGATAGGCAACGGGACGATGCAGGCGGCCACGATAAACTACGGTAACTTCCTGCAAACGCTGATTGACTTTGTGATAATTGCGTTCTGCGTGTTCCTTTTAGTCAAAGGTATAAACCGTTTGGCACGCCGGAACAAGGAAAAGGAGACTGCCCAAGCGCCAAAGCCGTCGGCCGAAGAGCGGCTGCTCACCGAAATCCGCGACCTGCTTAAGGAGAAGAAAGCCTGAATACAGAACACAACTGTGTGCAAAGTCTGCTACACAACAGACATTTTCAAACGCCAAAGCATATACATTAAACATACAGACAACTATGAAAAGACTACTTTCCACTATCGCAATCATCACAACCGCGTCGCTCGCAACATTCGGACAGGTGCCAGACCCCGTTGAGGACGTGAACAAAGTGGTGGACAATACCCCCGACAGCATAGCCAAGGCACTGATGGCGCGCCCCGCTCCCGGCTCAAGCCGCAAGGGCAACAACCCGGTGCTGTTTCTTATAGGCAACTCCACCATGCGCAACGGCACACTCGGCAACGGCAACAACGGCCAGTGGGGCTGGGGATTCTTCGAGCACAAATACT
>CAVHML010000094.1:0-9033 GCA_963636905.1 bacterium | reverse complement strand
TTTCCGCTCGTTTGCATTAACTTTGCATCAACAAATACTCGGTTATGGAAATAGCAGAACTATACAAAATCTTCAAGACCTGCCCCGTTGTGACCACCGACAGCCGCGATTGCCCCAAGGGAGCGTTGTTCTTCGCACTTAAAGGTGAGTCGTTTGACGGCAACAAGTTTGCCGCCGCAGCTCTGGAAAAGGGCTGCTCGTGGGCGGTAGTCGATGAGGCTGAATATGCCAACGACCCGCGTTGCATACTCGTTGACGACTGTCTGGCCACGCTGAAGCGGCTGGCGCGCCACCACAGGCGGCAGTTTTCCATACCCGTGATAGGCATAACGGGCACCAACGGCAAGACTACCACCAAGGAACTCGTGTCGGCTGTGCTCGCAAAGAAGTACAGTGTGATGCACACGGAGGGTAACTTCAACAACGACATCGGCGTGCCCAAGACCCTGCTCCGCCTCACTTCCGACCACGAAATAGCCGTGGTGGAGATGGGCGCAAGCCACCCCGGCGACATCAAGACGCTGGTGGAGACCGTGGAACCGGGCTACGGGCTGATAACAAACGTGGGGCGCGCCCACCTGCAAGGCTTCGGTTCGTTTGAGGGAGTGGTCAGGACAAAGGGCGAACTATACGACTTTCTGCGTAGCAGGGAGGGCAGTGTGGTGTTCATAAACGCCGAAAACGAGCACCTGATGGGTATGTCCCACGGCCTTAACCTTGTGAAGTACGGTGTGGGTGACGATGCTTCGCACAGCGTTTCCGGCGAGGTTCTGTCGTGCGACCCGTTCCTCCGCTTCCGCTGGAAGTGCGCCGGAGGTCAGTGGCACGACGTTCAGACCCACATGATAGGTAGCTATAACATCTACAATATGCTTGCCGCAGCCAGCATAGGCGTGTATTTCGGAGTGGGGGAGGCTGACGTGTGCGACGCATTGGCCGGGTATGTGCCGGGAAACAGCCGTTCGCAACTCGAAATAACGGCGCACAACAGGCTCATAGTGGATGCCTACAACGCCAATCCCACCAGTATGGCCGCCGCATTGGACAACTTCAGCTGCATGAACGTGCCGCACAAGATGGCCATACTCGGCGATATGCGCGAGCTGGGAGCCGTGAGCCGCGAGGAGCACCAGCGCATTGCCGACCGCCTCAAGGCCATCGGTCTCGACGAAGTGTGGCTTGTGGGTGACGAATTTGCCCGTACCGACTGCGCTTTCCGCAAGTTCAAGGACGTGGAAGAGGTGAAGAAAGCCATAGAAACCGACCGTCCCGAAGGCCGCTACATACTGATTAAGGGCAGCAACGGCATAAAACTGGGTCAGTTGCCGGCCCTGCTGTAAGTCTGTCCGCATGGCTTCACTGCGTCCGTTGGCCTTTCTGCCCCTGCTTTTGCTGCCGTTTCTGCCGGCCAAGGCGCAGACCGAAAGGCCGTGGCAGAGCTTCTTTCAGGAAGCGATGGCCAGTGAGGACGATGCGGAGGGGCTTGACAAAGAAGCCTACGAGACGCTCTGCGACCTTGAAGCCCATCCCTTGAACATCAATTCTGCCACTCCCGACGACCTGAGCCGGCTGCCTTTCCTGACCGAGAGACAGATTGACGACATCTGCAGCTACGTGAAAAGCCACGGAACGGTGCAGTCTTTGGGCGAACTCCACGCCATCGCCTCGCTCGACAACGCCCGCATACGGCTGTTGTCATGCTTCATTACCGTAGGTCAGCCGGACTTCCGCAGGTTTTCTTTGGGCAAACTGCTGTCGCAGGGGCGCCACGAACTGCTTGCCACAACCACTGTTCCGCTCTACGAACGGCGCGGCGACAGCAACGGATACCTCGGTTACAGCGTGCGCCATGCCCTGCGCTATGACTTCAGTGCCGCCAACAGGCTGCGTTTCGGCCTCACCGGGGCGCAGGACAGCGGCGAGCCGTTTCTATCAAACGGCAACTCCATGGGCTACGACCACTACTCCTTTTTCCTCCAGATGCGCGACTTGGGATGCGTGACCAACCTTGTGGCGGGCCACTACCGCGTGCAGTTCGGCATGGGACTGGTGGCAAACACGGGGCTAAGGCTGGGCAAGACGTTTGCCATGGCCACGCTCGGACGGCAGACAAACGCTGTGTCGCCGTCGGCAAGCCGTTCGGTGGCGGGCTATATGCAGGGCGTTGCGGCCACGGTGAGGCTGGCCGACGGGGCTGAAGTGACAGCTTTCGTATCGGCAAGGCCGCATGACGCTACGCTCAACAAGGCCGACGGCACGGTGGCAACGCTCGTCACGTCAGGCTATCACCGCACTCTGGCGGAGATGGAGCGCAAGAACAACACCAATATGCAGACTGCCGGCTTCAACGCAAGGCTGGGTAGCCGCCGTCTGCACGTGGGTCTGACCGGCATATACACTCACTCTGACAGGGCGTTGAAGCCCAATACCTCCCTCGGCTACAAGCGTTACTATCCTTCGGGCAGCGACTTTGCCAACATCGGTGCCAACTATGGCTTTGCCACACAGCGGTTTGCCCTGTCGGGAGAGACCGCCATCGACCGCTATGGGCACGTGGCGACAATCAACACCCTGTCGCTTGACTTCGGCGGACGCATGGCTTTCATGCTGCTTCACCGCTATTATTCGCCCAAATACGTGTCGCTCCACTCCGGCAGCTTCAGCGACGGCGGGCGCGTGGCCAACGAACACGGCGTGTATCTCGGCGTGACGTGGAAACCCTCGCCCCGGTTTGCGCTCGACGCATACGCCGACTACACGCACTATCCGTGGATGCGCTACCTCACGTCCAGCCCCTCCGACGCCTTCGACGCAATGGTTTCGGGGCGCATACTGCTGGGACGGTGGACTCTGAACGCCCGTTACCGTCTGCGCACACGCCAGCGCGACAACGAGACCAAGACGGTTGCCATACGGCAGGACACCCACCGGGCACGGCTGAAGGCCGTGTTTGACGGCGGAGGATGGTGGAGTGCGACTACACAGGCCGATTTTGCACTGACCCAACGCACCGTCTGCGACCGTGGAGTGGCCGTGTCGCAGCGGCTTAACGCCACTTGGCGGTGGCTGAAAGCATCGGTATGCGGCAGCTGGTTTGTCACCGACAGCTACGAAAGCCGCCTGTATGCCTACGAGCAGGGGCCGCTCCACTCGTTCTATTTCCCTGCACTGTATGGTCGGGGTGTGCGCTATTCGGTCTTGGTGCGTGCCGATTTGTCGGCCAGACTGATGCTTCTGGCCAAGATAGGTGTTACGGATTACTTCGACCGCAGCACCATCAGCAGCGGTCTGCAGACCATTGCCCACTCGTCGAAGGCCGATGTGGATGTGCAACTGCGCTGGAAGTTCTGAACAAGATGGTAGGGTGCGGCATCTTCGAAGCCGGTTTTCCGTCACCGTGCGTACACCCCACGTTCCGCTTCGCTGCACATGGGGTTACTGAGATGCGGCCTCTTCGAGGCCAAGACAGCAAAGACATTATCCGCACATTCGGCTTCTTCACGGGCAAGGCGGCAAAGATATTATCCGCACATTTAACGGAGAGCAACAACAATCCCCGCCTTTACACCAGTAAAGGCGGGGATTGTTATTACAGGTCTTGCGGTTGCCGGCGCGGGGCGCACGGTTGCGCAGGTGAAAGCGTCAGTCTTTGAAAGGTTCGGCGTTGATACACTTCAGGTTTTTCTGCAACTGGCCGGTGCTGCTTGCCCCGATTAGTACCGACGTGACGCCCCGGTGCTGCAATATCCAGGCCAGTGCCATCTCGGCAAGCGTCTCTCCACGGCTCTCGGCCTGTGTGTTCCACTGGCGCAACTGGGTGAGCAGTTCGGGCGTAAGCATCTCCGGGCGCAGAAATCTGGCCTTCGACATACGGCTGTCTTCGGGTATTCCGTTGAGGTAACGGTCGGTCAGCAGTCCCTGAGCCAACGGGGAAAAGGAGATGAAGCCCACGCCTTCGCGCACGCATTCGTCGATTATTCCCTCTTCAACCGGCGCACGGTCAATCAGATTGAGCCGTCCCTGATAGATCAACAGCGGCACATCGCGCTCTTTAAGATAAGGTATGGCCACCTTCAAGGCATGGAGCGGCCAACGCGAGATGCCCACATAGAGGGCTTTGCCGGCGCGCACAATGTCAACGAGTGCCTGAAGAGTCTCCTCAAGCGGCGTTTCGGGGTCGTAACGGTGACTGTAGAACAGGTCCACATAGTCGAGTTTCATGCGGCGGAGGCTCTGGTCAAGACTCGCCATGAGATATTTTCGCGAGCCCCAGTTGCCGTATGGCCCCGGCCACATGTCGTATCCTGCCTTGCTACTGATGAACAGCTCGTCGCGGTAAGGCCGGAAATCGTCGTCAAGCAGCCGCCCCAAGGTCTCTTCGGCACTGCCATAAGGCGGGCCGTAGTTGTTTGCAAGGTCGAAATGCGTTATCCCGTGGTCGAAGGCATAGCGGGTTATGGCACGGCAACGGTCGTAATCGTCAACGCCACCGAAGTTGTGCCAAAAGCCAAGGCTCACTCGCGGTAGCAGCACTCCGCTGTTACCGCAACGTTTGTACTCCATTCCGCCGTCGTAACGGAGTTCGTCGGCAAAGTATTTCTGCATGGTTTTCCCTCCTTTATTGGCCGGTCAGACCCGGCACATGGGTTTAGTTCAATTTTGAAGTCATGGGGTTGCGCACGCCACGGTAGCCCTTGAGGAACGCCTTTGCCGAACCGAAGCTGAGAAACATGTCGAGACGCACGGGGATATGGTTGGTGTCGTCGGTGACAAAGAAGCGCAACAGCTCGTGGTTCTTGCCGCCTTCGCGCTCGTAGAACGAGAAAACGAGACAGCGGAACTTTTCGTTGCTGCCCTCAACCTTAAAGGTTTCCTTGCCCCGATACTTGAGCCACGAGTTGGAAAGGCTCTTTGCGTCGCTGATGGGCATGGGGATATTGCTGCCCACCTTCATCTTCGAGGCGTCGAAGTTGCGCGCCCGCAGGAAGATACTCATCATGTCGTAAACGCAATCGCGGTATTCCGACTGCTTCCAGTGGTGGCTTCCGTCGTTCTCGATGCGGTGCTGGCGCATGTGGCAGTTACCTTTGGGGTAGCTGTACCACAGTTCGTCAACGTAATATCGCTTGCCTTCGCGTGCCCCTTTCCTGAAATAGAGCGGCTCAAGGTCGTTTGAGCAGTAGGAAAGCAGCGTGTCGCGCATGGTAAAGAACTTGTCGAGCTTGTTGTTGCCCCTGGTTATGAGGCTTGTGCGGTAGGCTTGCTGGCCATCGTAGCGCGAGGTGACGGTGCTCATCGAGGCGGTGCCAACCTTAACCCACACGAATTTCCAGTTGAAATAGAGATCATAGTAGAGAATTTCGCCCGACTTGAAGGCCGTATTCTCTATCCCACACTGTGCAAAGGCGTGCGCTGAGGCCAGCGACACGAGCATTGCCAAGGCCAAAACTCTTGTTTTCATAGGCGTTCCCCCTTGTTATTTAGGTTGTTCTATGCCGAGACTGCGTGCCCGGTCGGCGTTTCGGTTGCGCTGTTTCTTCTCTTTGTCTGGCTTCTGTTTGGTTATTGCCGCCGGTTTCTGCCGCTCTGCCGGGGTGGAAGCCATGTCCCAGCTGATGGTAATGTCCCACTTTGCCTTGCACTCCACGGCCTTCGGGTAGTAGAAAACGGTTTCCGGCTGACGGTCAAGGAAGTAGTCGCCGGTGTCCCAGAGGCCGTTTCCGTTGGTGTCGATGAACGCTCTGAGGTAGTAAGTGCCGGGAGGGAGGTAGAAGAATTCGGCCGTTCCGTTGTCAACGGCGGCCTGTTTCACCATTGCGTCGGAGCTGTTCAGCAGCTGTATGACCACGGCCGACGTGTCGTTACCGGCTCCGCTGGCTTCGACAACGAGCGACCCGAAAGCATCGTCCTGCTGTATCTGCACTCCTTTCTTTATGGGTTTCGACACGAGTCCGTACAGGTCTTCAAATGCGGCAGAGTCGATTTCGAGGCTGTACTCTATGCCCGGCCTCCATTCGGCGCGCAGCATATACTCGCGCAACCGCCCCTCTACGGGCTTGAACTCGAAGCGTGCGTTGTACCAGAGCGAGTCGTGGCGGGAGTAAAGGTGTATGCCGGCGGTGTCGCAACGGGCGAGCGGCGAGGGCATGATCATGCGGATGTTCTGGTCGGGAGCCATGGCTGACGGCACTTTTATGTCGGGTTCGAGTGCCTTTACGGGCATTATAGAGTCGTAAGGCTCGCCCTTTTTCTTGGCTTTCTCAATGGTTTTCTGCCATTTCTCCACCTCTTTCTCCTTTTCTTTCAGCCGTTTGGCATACGAAACCTTGGGAATGAACTCCACTGTGTCGGTCTTGCTTGCCAGCATACCCGTGGAGTCGGTGGCCATGTATGTGGCCTCTATGCGCAGCGTGTCGTTGTTTATCAGTGCCGAGTCGCGCATCCAGTAGAATACAGTGTCGCGCTTTTCACTCGTTTCCGTTATGAATTTGCCCTCGGAATCGAAGTTCAGGCCGTGCAAAACGGGCAGGTTTGCATCACCGAAGCTGAAATAAAAGCCTATTTTCTCCGGCGTTTCCCGTGTCGTTTTCAGCAGGTAACGGTCGGTTTGCGGTGCGGTGAAGGCACGCAAGACAATGTTGTCGGGATAAAAGTGGGTGTAGTTGATGCGCGCAATGGAGTCTATGCGCAGCGTGTCGCGCCAGATTGTGTCCTGCCGGATGTCAGGTTTGCTGTACGGTTCGAAGGTTTCGTGGCTGAAAGCGAGCATCTCACTCTTCTGGGAGTAGCGGTAATCGCCGTCAGCATCCTGCAATGCGTAGGCCCGATAGGTGCCCGGCGCCACTCCCTTGACCACAAAGCGGCCGCGACTGTCGGTGCGGGCCACGCGGAGCAGCGGTTTGGCGGTGAAGGCCGTATCGCTCAGGTCACTGTAAAGGCCGACAAGGATGCCCTTGACCGGCTCCATATTGGATGCGTCAAGCACATATCCTGACACTTCGAGGGTGTCTATCAGGTCGCCAGTGGCAAAGCTGTAGGTGTAATTGCCCATGGGATTGCCCTCATTGTTGTCGGATATGGCGTCAGAAAAGTCGATTGTGTAGGTTGTGTTGGCCTTCAGCGAGTCTTTAAGGTCAACGATAATGCGCTTGCCTGATGCCTTTATCTCTGGCATCTCAAGCTGTGGCGGCGAGACAGTGACCTTGTTGGAAGCGTCTTCGAGCTTGATGAACTCGTTGAAGTTGATGGTTATCTTGCGCAACTTGACGCTTGTGGCCTTGTCAGAGGGCGAGCTGCCCACCACGTATGGCGGAGTGTCGTCGTACCAACCACCGTCGGGCTGTCCCATACGGGCGCATCCTGACACGGCAGTGGCCGTCAACAGGCACAAGACCATGCCTTTTGCCATGCGCACAAGCCTGGTTTTCGCCGTGTGCAGCGTCGTCTTCATGCGTTCATCTTTAGCAGTTGTTCCATCGTTTCGCGGCTGTTGCTCAGACGGGGCACCTTGTGCTGTCCCCCAAGTTTGCCCTTTGCCTTGAGCCAGTCGTTGAACAGTCCCTTGCGGGCGGGCACTATTTCGAGCGGTTGTAGGGTGATGTTCTTGTACCGCTTGGCCTCATAGTCGCTGTTAAGCTCCTGCAAACGGGTGTCAAGCAGCCGTGCGAACTCATTGAGATCGGTCGGTGGCGTGGAAAACTCGACAAGCCATTGGTGGCGGCACTTGCCCTTTCCGTCCATAAACACGGGGGCTGCGGTGTAGTCAAGCACGCTTGCGCCTGTCTCAGTGCATGCATAGGCAAGCCCTTGTTCGGCGTTATCGACGATAAGTTCCTCGCCGAAAGCATTGATGAAGTGCTTTGTGCGTCCGGTAATGGTAAACTTGTAGGGATTGGTGGAGGAGAAACAAACCGTATCTCCAAGGATATAGCGCCACAGACCGCACGATGTGGATATGACTATGGCATAGTTGCGCCCCGTCTCCACACCCCACAGCGGCACCACGGTGGGGTTGTCGGTGCCGAACTCGTCCATCGGGATGAACTCATAGAACACTCCGTAGTCGAGCATCAGCAGCATTGACTTGTCCGCCGGGTCGTCCTGCAGTCCGAAGAAGCCCTCACTCGCGTTGTAGGTCTCCATATAGTGCATGCCGGGCGACTGTATCAGCTGCTCGTACTGCTTGCGATAGGGAGTGAAAGCCACGCCTCCGTGGAAGAAAACCTCAAGGTTTGGCCACACATCCTCAAGGTGTTGCTTGCCCGAAAGCTCCATCACGCGGCTCAAAACCGACAGCATCCACGACGGAACGCCGCTGATGTTGGTCACGTTCTTGTGCATTGTCTCGCGGGCGATGCGGTCGCGCTTCACCTCAAAGTCCGACAAAAGAGCCGTATGTTTATTAGGTACGCGCACGAGGTTGGCCAGAGGGTTGATGTTCTCGATGAGTATTGCGCTCAAGTCGCCGACAAGGCTGCCGGAAACGTTGTAGTTCGGAGCGTGACTACCGCCAAGTATCAGGCTGCGGCCGTCGAACAGGCGGCTTTGGGGGTTGTTCCGCAGGTAAAGGGCTACGCAGTCCTTGCCGCCTTTGTAGTGGATATTGCGCAAACCGTCGTCACTTACGGGTATGAACTTGCTCTTGTCGTTGGTCGTTCCCGACGACTTGGCGTACCATCTCACGCGTCCTTTCCACAGAATGTCGCGTTCTCCGTGGCGCATACGGTCGATGTCGTCCTTCAGTTCCTCGTATGTGTTTACCGGAGTGTGCCTTGCGAAGTCCTCATAGCCTTTGGTTGCGCCGAACAGGTGCTTGCGTCCGTATTCTGTGTTCTTGGCTGCGTCGAGCAACTGCGCGAGTACTTTCCTTTGGAGCGTCTCTCCGCCGTTCGTATGTTGCCCAAGCTCTTTCTGGCGAGGCTCGAACACCTTACTTATTATTCGGGTTAAACTCATTTCGGATGAATGGTTTTAGGTTACAAAGGTATGGAAAACTTTTGTAACATATAAACAATTCACAACATTTAAGCGGCG